>JBJESY010000239.1:0-12482 GCA_051883035.1 Anaerovoracaceae bacterium
AGTGCGAAGTCGTCGAAGAAGAAACAGCTCCTGTCGGGCTGGCTGAGGATTCCGTTTTCCAGAGCGGCACGTGCCTGTGAGTGGTACATGCGCGCCTGATAAGGATCTGTAAAGGGATCACTGATCCCTATTTTCAGATCCATGGTTCCCACCAGCAGATCAAGGCGGCGTTTCAGTTCGGCGAGAGAGCCGTCTTTCTCTTCCAGAGGGCCTGTCTCTAGAAAGGCGATGATGTGGGAACGGTTTTCAAAGGTGATGCTCTGCGGAAAAACACTTTCAATCTTGCTGCAGACATATTCTGACGGTATCTGCGCATAGCGGTTGTTCAGCTGCAGAAGGGCGCAGACAAACTTGCGCCGGTTTTTCCTGCTGTCCAGATATTTTCTGTGCACAGTGTCTATGGGAAGTCCGTTGATCATATTCTGAAATACGCGTCGAAGGATGCTGCGCTCGGAGGAAATGACGGAGGAATTCCGTTTGATTGCCAGGGCTGCATACCGGGCAAAATACACAATCAGGGCTTCGTCCCCCGGTTTATGCTGTGTTTTCAGGTATTCCACGGTAATGCTGCCCGCATATTCTGCACCGTCAAACAGGTTCATGCTCAGGGTGGTGACGCCGGCAGTTTCCAGCAGCAGAGGTTCCCGGACATGGAGTTTCAGTTCCCAGTGCTTCAGATACTTGTCCAGCGAGGTCAGGCTCAGCTCACTGGTATCGAGAAAATCGAGGTCTTCCGGAATGTCGTCCAGTGAATGAAAGCCGGCGTGGGCAATCAGACGAAAACTGGAATCCAGAACGAGGAGCGGATTGCCAAGGATCGGAAAAGAGATTTCCGTCATATCCTCTACACTGGCTGTGGTTTCCAGTATGGAAGAAAGCTGTTCACTCCAGTTGTCATACCGGTTGTAAATATTCTGCAGCAGATTGAAAATCTGCAGCAGATCCGCTGTTCCGGAGATCTGAATGAAACAGCAGTTGGAGTGAAAATAGGATGTCTGAGGGATTTCTCCGGTACAGATGATGACAGAACCCTTTTCCACAACCGCGCGGCGGGATATCCGGTCACCGGATACAAGATAAAGGTGGCCGGTACGGAACGGTTCTTTCTCATCCAGATAAAATTCCGGTCGCCCCAGGGTCAGTTCTGAAGTTCGGTACCCTGTCATTTCTGCGGGGAAGACTTGAACAATATGATCAAACAGTATGTCGGCATTCAGCTTCATTTCCGCGGAACCTCCCTTTTTTTCTTCTATTTTACCAATGTTCCTGTAAAAATACAAGTATAACGACCCCTACAAAGTGCAGGTATTTTGTATGTGAAAAACAGCGGTTTCGCTGTATTCTCTGACAGATATCTTTTCCTGTACAATCAGAATATCAAACCGGACGTTTATAAAGGAGGGAGTCTATATGGCAGTAAAAGAAAAACTGGAAAAGCAGAAATGTATCGAAACAGTATGGGGAAAGCTGATAACCGAAAAAGAAGGCTATAATTTCGGCGTGCGGCATATCGCTGCGTTCAGTGCCAACATCTTTCAGGTAATGAGGATTCTGGAACCGGATTTTGAAAAGAGAACCGAGGCAATCTGTGATGTGGCATACATGTTCAATATGGGTGCTTCCAGTGACCAGTACCGGGATGGATATTATGATGAATGGAACATGCCGGAATTCTGTGAACGGAGTGCATGGCTGGGCGCCATCTTCGGGGATTCCGGAGATGAATATGAAAACATGGCAGGCCGCGTGATTCAGTTCACCAGAGACAGAGTGGAAAAGGAACTGGATACCTGTCCGTGGGACATCGTTGGTGCGGAACTGTGCAATATGACCACCGCCATGTTTACAGCGAATTTCGATATCTGCTCTGTGGACGGGGAAAATGAAGTGGCACTGAATATGTGCGAAGCCAGAGGCTGTGGCGACCGGCACTGCAGGGTTGTAGCAGAACGCCGGGATGTGTTCGGTCTGGAAAAGCAGGGCTGGATGGATCACATGCAGCAGCCGGTGATGCCGGTACATAATACCCCGGAGGAAAGAACCGTACGGGAAGGACAGATTTTGCGAAACGGAAAATACACCAACGCCTTCGGCGAGGAAAAGTCCTTTGAATGGGCTTATCACTGGGTCATGGAGATGGGCTGGACCTGGTGTATCGCCTTCCCTCTGGTGGCCATTCGTGATATGGCAGATTCCGATGAAGAATTTGAGAGAATCTTCAAAATCATCTTTTCAACGGCAGGCAAGAATGAATTCATGGATCCGTCATCGGTAGAAGGCTTGCGGAATTACCTGGGCGTACCGCATGAGATCGGACCGAAGGATGCACGGCTTATGGGAGGCTATGTCAAGTTCCTGCTGGATTCCCAGCTGGTTCCGTGTGATGTAACTGCGTTTACCGAGGATGAAGTACGGATTCATGTAAAAGCAGATGATTTCAGCGGCCGGTATGAGATGGCACCGATCGACGAACTGGTCATGGGTTATGAAACCCTGTGGCATAATGCAGTGAAGACCATGGTCGGTCCGGAATTCTCCTGCTGGTTTGAGAACAAGGATACGGATGAAATGGAAGTTGTCATCGGACGTAAGATCGATAAGAGAATGATTTAGGAGAGGGGGAAGCGAAAGATGTTATTCAGAGAAGATACCGTTGCTCGTGCGGAACATAATGCGGTAAGAGAGAATGTGGGCTGGTATCGCTGGACCCACGATCTGGTGGAGGTCAGCGGAAAGGAGGCCGGAGCCCTTCTGGATTATCTGTGTGTCAACGACATCGCCGGAGCTGCAGTGGGCCAGACCAAATACACTGCGATTCTCAATGAAGAGGGAAAACTGGTGGATGATACCATCGTCATGCGCATTGGGGAGGAAACCTACTGGGTGTCCACCTTGTACGCACCGCGATTCCAGCCGTGGCTCCTGAAGCATAAAGGGGAAAAAGAAGTGGAAATGAAGGAGCTGACCTGGGATATCGACATGTATGCGGTGCAGGGACCGAATTCCCCTGCCTTCATGAACGCAATCCTGGACAGTCCTGTGGATGATCTGAAGCGGTTCCGTGTGGAAGATAATAAAATCGGCGATGTGGACGTGAAAATCCACCGCAGCGGTTTTACAGGAGAAAACGGATACGAAATCTACTGCAGCATGGCAGATTCTCCGAAGATCGCCGAAGCGATCCGTGCGAAGGAAAGTCAGTTCGATGCGAAGGAACTGCGCACGCTGGAGGTTTATGTCCGGTCTCTGCCGATGGAGAAAGGCTTCGCGCTGCGGCAGGATATGTATGGTCTGACGCCATATGAGTGCGGTCTGGGCTGGTCTGTAAAGCTGGAGAAAGATTTCGTAGGAAAAGAAGCACTGGTGAAGGCGAAGGAAGAAGGACCGAAATATAAGCTGGTGGGACTGGAACTGGATCCGGAAAGAGAAAGCTATGAAGATATCGCACAGAACGAAGTGGCCTGCTATAAGGGCGTTCAGGTGGGCATCGTGCGGCAGATGATTTACGGCTATACGGTGGACAAGAATATCGGTTTTGCGATTGTGGACATCAAACATGCAGCACCGGGAACCGTGCTGGAACTGGGAAGCAACCGCGCCAAGGCTACGGTTTGTGATAAGACATTCATCAAGTAGAAAAGAGGCGAAAGACGATGGCATATAATCCAAAAGATCCCGCAGTGGAAATGATGCGGGGATATGTAAATGAAGCGCCGCCGCTGGAAGATATCTTTATGGTAAAGGAAAAGGTCGCCCTGGTTACGGGAGGTACTTCCGGACTGGGCTTCAATGTGGCACTTCGTCTGCTGCAGGGCGGTGCGAAAGTCGTCCTGGCAAGCTTTTCGGAAACAGAGGGTGAGAATGCCCTGGGTCTTCTGGCAGAGACCGGCTTCGGCGCAGATCGTGTAGCTTACTGTAAGGTAGACGTGACGAAGGAAGCGGAAGTAGAGGAAATGGTTCAGTTTGTGGATCGGACATTCGGCACCCTGGACATCTTGGTTACGGCTGCAGCGACCTGGAGCTATGCCCATATCTATGATCTGCCGGAAGAAGCGTTTCAAAAAGTTATTGATGTAAACCTGACCGGTGCATTCCGGACGGTGAAACATGTAAGCCGGTACATGATTGAAAAGGAAATTCCGGGCAAGATGACCCTGATTTCTTCCAACTGTGCATGGCTTCCGTATCCGGTGTTTGGTGGATATGCGCACTATGCGGCTTCCAAAGGCGGTGTGGTCTCCCTGACCATTGAGGCGGCGAAGGAGCTGAAGCGTTTCGGTATCAAGGTCAACACCGTGGCTCCCGGCGGCATGGCCACAGCCGGGGCCATGAACAATCTGGTACTGCCTTCTTTATCCGAGGAGAAGCAGGACGAGCTGTTCGAGGAGATTGCCATTCCGCAGCTGGATGAAATCAAGACGGTGGATTCCGTTGCCAGAGTCGTATACATGATGTGCACGGAGTTTGTGGACGGCATCACCGGTGAGTGCATCGTTCCGGATAACGGCATGACTCATAATATTATCACGCATCAGCCTGAGATTGAAGAGTATCCGGCAGAATAGCAAATGAAAACTGAGAAAAGGGGCTGCACCACGTATGGCTGATTTCAGCAATCGCCACCTCGCGGCGCAGCCCTTTCCTCTATGTGGATTGTAATGTTGTGAAAGGAGATTTACTATGCGTCTTGAAAATAAAGTCATCGTCGTGACCGGTGCGTCGGCCGGTATGGGCAGATGTATGGCAGAAACCTTCGTGAAGGAAGGAGCAAAGGTTCTGGCGGTGGCCAGAAGAAAAGAAGTGCTGGAAGACCTGAAGGCAGAAACGGCAGGAGGACCGGGAACGCTGGAGATTTTCACTGCAGACTGTTCCAGACCGGAGGACTGCGGGAAAATGATCGATTTCGCAGTGGAAACCTTCGGGCGGCTGGATGTACTGGTGAATAATGCGGGCATCATGGACGATTCTGCACCGGCGGGTGAATTTGATGAAAGCAGGCTGCAGAAGATCTTCGATCTGAATACCTTCGGCGTATTACATGCCATGAAGAAGGCCATTCAGGTCTTTCTGGCCCAGGGCAGAGAGGACGATGATGTGGACTGCGGCAATATCATCAATATTTCCTCCATTGGCGGGCGTCACCATATCGCCGGCGTCGTTTACTGCGCTTCCAAGGCAGCGGTGGATTCCATGACCAGAAATACGGCACATATGTATATGGAAGAAGGAATCCGCTGCAACGGCATCGCACCGGGCGGCATCATCACGGATATCTTTACGACTATGCCGCCGACCAACGAAAAGGGCGGAGAAAAGGTCAACGAGTTGGTGGCATTCGCACCGCCGCTGGCGGAGGCAGATGCCATTGCCAACGCAGCGGTATATCTGGCATCCGATGAGTCCAGATATATGAACGGCCAGATCCTGACCCTGGACGGCGGCTGGATGAATCTGTAGAGATAGGATAGACGGAAAGGAGAAAAAATGAGCAGCAGTGCAGATATTAAGAAACTTTTTGGATATGAAGGAAAGACCGTGGTGGTTTCCGGAGCATTTTCGGGCATGGGTCTTGCTGCAGTCAAATTGCTGACAGAGCTTGGAGCCAAGGTCTATGTGATCTGCCGGAGAAACGGCCGCCACAGTGAAATGCCATATCCGGTGGAAGGCGTCCTCTATGGGGATTTTGGGAAGAAAGAAGACCTGGATCAGCTGGCGGCGGAGCTGGAAAAACTGCCGGAGGACATCTTTGCACTCTTCCTCTGCCATGGCATTGCGCTGAAAAATGACGCATCCAACGCTCTGGAAGTGCAGAAGGTCAACTTCCTGGGACACAAATACCTGCTGGAAAAGATCATCCACAAGGTGGCAGACAAGGGTTCCGTGAACATCATCAGCTCCACCGGCGGTTTCGGCTGGCAGGATAACGTGGAAAAATGCATGGAAGTCATCCAGACGAAGACGTATGAAGATGCCATCGCCTGGTACGAAGCACATCCGGAAGATATTCAGTCCGGTTATGTATTCTCCAAGCAGTGCCTCTGCACCTATGTAAAGGCCATGGTTCATGAGCCGATGTTCATCGACCGGAAGATTCGGCTGAATGCCATCAATCCGGGCAACACCATCACCGGACTGACGGACGATTTCAATCGGGAATCTTCGCCGACGGGCAACGCAGAGGAAGGAAAGGCCATGATCGAAACCCTGTTCCTGGACAGCTGGAACGGGCACTGGGCCACTTCCGAGGAAATGGGATACCCGCTGGTGGCTATCGGCAGCATTATTTTCAGCTATATGAGCGGACAGGTAATTTACTTTGATTACGGCATGAGCAGCGTGTGGGAAATGGATGCGCTGATTTAGGCAGGGAAAGGACAGCAGAATCATGAAAAAACAGATTACGGTAATTACAGGCGGCCATGGCGGTATGGGAAAGGCCATCGCCAGAGAGCTGGGAAAAGATACAGCCTTGGTGCTGGCGGACCGCAGTGAGGAAAAACTGCTGGAGGTGAAAGCACAGCTGGAAGAGACCGGATACGAAGTTTACCCGTATGTTCTGGACGTCACTGACGCAAAGAACATGAAGAAATTGGCACAGTTTGCCGCATCACTGGGTGATGTGAAGAATGTGATTCACACCGCAGGCGTTTCTCCGACAGATACTCTTTCTGATGTAATATTTAAGGTCAATGCCCTTGGAACACTCCATGCGGTGGAAGCCTTTTATCCAGTCATCGCAGAAGGCGGCGTCATGATCAACTTTAGTTCCGTGGCGGCTTATACCATGGAACAGGATCCTGCGTGGACTGAGGTCTTCGAACAATGGCAGGAACCGGACTTTTATGAGAAGCTGATGGGACTGGTGAAAGCCTTTGATTTTGACGAGTTTGTCATGGCAGGAACTGCTTATGTGGTCTCCAAGCGTTTCGCCATGTATTTCTCCCAGATGAATGTGAAGCGGTTTGCGGAGAAAGGCGCACGGATTCTCAGCGTTTCACCGGGTTCCTATCTGACACCGATGCATCAGAAGCTGATTGATAATCAGCCGGACACTGCGGATGATCAGTTGGAGCTGATTCCAAAGGGCAGATGGGGACATCCTTACGAAATCGCAGCACTTATCGCGTTTCTGTGTTCTCCGGGAGCGGCGTTTATTTCAGGAACAGATATCCTGGCAGACGGAGGCCAGACGGCCAATACCTTTGTGGAACAGGTGGAATAGCTTTCGGTACTGGGCGGCGCGGAGAAATACTTAAATTTGGGCATTCTGTTTCTCCGCCGGATTCGCTAAAATATACACAAAAGATAAGAAAAATACGAATTCTGTACTTTTCATTTATCTCGGAATAAGGTAATATATTAGGGACGGGCAGTTTTTTGCCTGTCTCAAAATCGACACACATTGCACTGCAATCATATATGAAAAACTGGGAGGTACGAGTATGACATTCAAATCCGATATCGAAATTGCACAGGCGTGCCAGAAGAAGAAGATCACGGAAATTGCCGAAGTGGCAGGGGTAGAGGAAAAATACCTGGAACAGTACGGCAACTACAAGGCCAAGGTGGACTATGCTTTATTAAAAGATAAGGCGGATGCGCCGGACGGCAAGCTGATTCTGGTCACTGCCATCACGCCGACGCCGGCAGGCGAAGGAAAGACCACCACGTCTGTGGGTCTGGCGGATGGACTGCGCAAAATCGGAAAGAACGCGGTTGTGGCACTTCGGGAGCCTTCTCTGGGTCCTGTGTTTGGTGTAAAGGGCGGTGCCGCAGGCGGCGGATATGCCCAGGTGGTTCCTATGGAGGACATCAACCTGCACTTTACCGGTGACTTCCATGCCATCGGTGCAGCCAACAATCTGCTGGCAGCCATGCTGGACAATCACATTCAGCAGGGAAATGCACTGGGCATCGATTTGAAGCAGATTACATGGAAGCGTGCGGTAGATATGAACGACCGGCAGCTGCGCCATATCGTGGACGGTCTGGGCGGCAAGATGCAGGGCGTGCCGAGAGAAGACGGATTTGAAATTACCGTAGCATCCGAGGTTATGGCTATTCTCTGCCTGGCTTCCGACATTAAAGATCTGAAGGAAAGACTGGCGAGAATCATCGTGGCCTATACATATGACGGCAAACCGGTAACGGCTCATGACCTGAAAGCGGAAGGTGCCATGGCGGCCCTGCTGAAGGATGCCCTGAAGCCCAATCTGGTGCAGACCCTGGAAGGTACGCCGGCATTCATCCATGGCGGACCGTTTGCAAACATTGCGCACGGCTGCAACTCCATCACGGCTACCCGCATGGCCCTGAAGCTGGGTGATTATGCGGTAACAGAAGCAGGATTCGCTGCTGATCTGGGTGCGGAAAAGTTCCTGGACATCAAGTGCCGTATGGCAGGGTTCAATCCATCTGCAGTAGTCATCGTTGCTACTGTAAGAGCACTGAAATATCACGGCGGCGTTGCCAAGGCGGATCTGAACAACGAAAATCTGGCAGCACTGGAAGCCGGTATTCCGAACCTGCTGCAGCACGTTTCCAATATCAAGAATGTGTTCGGCCTTCCGTGCGTGGTGGCCATCAATGCATTCCCGACCGATACGGAGGCAGAACTGAAGCTGGTGGAAGAAAAATGTAAGGAACTGGGCGTTAATGTGGCTCTGTCCGAAGTCTGGGCCAAAGGCGGAGAAGGCGGCAAGGCACTGGCAGAGGAAGTGGTCAGACTTTGTGAACAGCCGAATGATTTCCACCAGTCCTATGAACTGGATACAACCATCCAGGAAAAGCTGGAGACCATCTGCAAGAAGATTTACCACGCTGACGGTGTGGAACTGACCGCCAATGCGAAGAAACAGGCGAAGCAGCTGGAAGAACTGGGCTTCGGCAATCTGCCGATCTGTATGGCCAAGACTCAGTATTCTTTCTCCGATGATCCGGCGCTGCTGGGTGCACCGACCGGATTCACCGTAACCGTAAGAAATCTGAAGGTTTCCGCAGGTGCCGGTTTTATCGTGGCACTGACCGGCGACATCATGACCATGCCTGGTCTGCCGAAGGTTCCGGCGGCCGAAAAGATCGATGTGGACGAAAACGGTGTGATTACAGGCCTGTTCTAGGATGCGATTCTGATCATGCGGGTCCGTAAGGCAACAAATAAGTATATATAAGGAAATCTATATGAGAGAAATGAATCTGAATGAGTTTCTGGAGCAGCTGGCCTCGGCTGCTCCGGTTCCCGGCGGCGGCGGGGCTTCTGCCCTGGCCGGTACACTGGGCATAGCGCTGGGTAATATGGTAGGCTCTCTGACGGTGGGAAAGAAAAAATATGCTGCCGTGGAGGATGAGATTCGGGAACTGAACGGGAAAGCCGCAGTTCTCCGGGAAGAACTGCTGAGCCTGGTGGAAAAGGACGCGGAAGTGTTCGAGCCGCTATCGAAGGCTTACGGCATTCCGAAGGACGATCCCGGCAGAGAAGAAGTAATGGCCAGGGTGCTGAAGGATGCTGCAGAGGTACCCCTTGCAATCATGAAGAAATGCTGCGAGGCACTGGATCTGATCGCAGTCTATGCGGAAAAAGGCAGCGTGCTGGCAGTGTCTGACGCGGGATGTGCCGCGTCGCTGTGCCGTGCGGCCATGGAGAGCGCAGCGCTGAACGTGTATATCAATACCAAATCCATGGCAGACCGTCAGCTGGCAGAATCCCTCAACGGGGAGGTCTGTGCCATGCTGCAGGAATACGGTCAGAAGGCAGATGCCATTTATCAATCTGTATCCGGGAGGCTTCACTGATGGCTGAAATATTAAAAGGCGCGCCGGTCACTGCGGCGCTCAATGAAAAAATGGCGGCGAAAGTTGCCCAATTGAAGGAATGCGGCGTGGTTCCGACCCTGGCCATTCTCCGTGTGGGAGAGCGGCCAGACGATCTCTCTTATGAGAGAGGAGCAACGAAGCGGTGCGAGACAGTCGGCGTGGAAGTCAAAAACGTGGTGCTTCCGGAAGACGTCAGCCAGGCGGATTTTGACCAGGCACTGCAGCAGCTGAATGAGGATGACAGCGTTCACGGTATTCTTATGTTCCGTCCGCTGCCTGCCCAGCTGGATAACGAAAAGGCGCGGCAGATGCTGAACCCTGAGAAGGACATCGACGGCTGCACTGACGGATCCCTTGCCGGCGTATTTACCAATACGAAAACCGGATTCCCTCCGTGTACGGCCCAGGCTGCCATGGAAATTCTGGACTATTACGGTGTCAACTGCACCGGAAAGAAAGCCGCAGTCATCGGCCGCTCTCTGGTGGTAGGAAGACCGGCGGCCATGATGCTGATGCATAAAAATGCCACCGTAACCATCTGCCACACGAAGACGGCAGACATGCCGTCCATCACCCGGGAAGCGGACATCCTCATCGTCTGTGCCGGAAAGATGGAAACCATCGGTGCCGAGTATCTGCGGGAAGGCCAGGTGGTGGTCGACGTGGGCATCGGCTGGAATGAGGAAAAAGGCAAGCTCTGCGGCGATGTGAAGTTTGAGGAAGCGGAGCCTGTGGTGGGTGCCATTACGCCGGTACCGGGTGGGGTTGGAACCGTAACCACCAGTGTGCTGGTTTCGCATGTGGTGGAAGCCGCTGCGAGAAAGGCGGAAATGCGGTAAGGACGCCGCAGAAGAATTCAGGCAGAATTCATCAAAAATTCGATATAGCAGGAAATGTAGAAAGAGTAGTTGCAGGCGGAGTCTGTGCTTCGCCGGGAGGATAATGTTATGGGCAGTGGTCTGAAGACCTTTCTTTATGCAGTCGTGGCAGGACTCTGTATCGCCATTGGCGGTACAGTATTTCTGTCTATTGAAAACAAAATCATCGGGGCGCTTTTCTTTACGGTAGCCCTGTTTACCATCTGCACCTTCGGTCTGAATCTCTATACCGGGAAGGTGTGCTATCTTTTTGAAAACGACAGAAAATATGCGCTGAATGTGCTGATTATCTGGCTGGGAAATCTGGTGGGAACCTGGGCATCCAGCATGCTCATCGGGGCAACTCGGATCGCCGGCATTGCTGAAAAGGCAGCCGCATTGTGCGAAGTCAAGTTCAATGACAGTCTGGTGAGCATTTTTATTCTGGCTATTTTCTGCAACTTCCTGATCTTCATCGGGGTAGACGGGTATAAAAACAATCCCCACGAAGTCGGGAAGTATCTGGCACTGTTTTTCGGTGTCATGGTCTTTATTCTCTGCGGGTTCGAACACTGTGTGGCCAATATGTTCTATATTTCCATGGCCGGCATGTGGAGCGGGAAGGCGTTTGTTTTCCTGCTGGTGAACACCCTGGGAAATGCGGTAGGGGGCTGGATTGTACCCCTGCTGCGAAAAGTAAAATAGTCCGGCACATGCCGGAATCGTCCGGTTGTTGCCGGAAAGAATCATTCTGTTGTCAGAGTAAGGACAGCGCGTCAAGTGCCGCCGGATGGGATGTTGTCGGCGGACGAAGAGGGGAAAGTCTCTCGCGGTGCTGTGCCTGCGTCCGCTGCCATGGAAGGTACGTGCATCGCTCCTTTTGTGGCAACTGTCACGAAAGGAGTTTTTATTATGCCAAAATCACAATCACAAAAAATCAAAACACTGTCCATGAACGCCATGATGGCCGCCATGTGCGCCGTTTTGGGCTACCTGTCCCTGGATCTGGGCAACCTGAAGGTGACCTTCGAGAGTCTGCCGATTCTGGTCAGCGCCCTGCTCTTCGGTCCTCTGGACGGCATGGTGGTGGGCGGCATCGGAACGCTGATCTACCAACTGCTTCGCTACGGACTGAGCATTACCACGCCCCTCTGGATGCTGCCTTATGTGGTCTGCGGCCTGCTGGTCGGCTGGTATGCGAAGAAATACAGCTTCACTCTGTCCGGCCGTCAGGTGATGGTCCTGGTGATTCTCAATGAGCTGCTGATCACGGCTCTGAACACCGGCGTGCTGTATGTGGACAGCAAAATTTACGGCTATTATTCGGCGGCTTTCATCTTTGGAAGTCTGCTGCCGCGAATCATCATCTGCATCGTCAAAGCAGCAGCTTTCGGTCTGGTTCTTCCCGGCATTACCCGTGCAGTCCGCCATCAGCTGCAGTAAGGAGAAAAAAACTATGAATCAGCAGGAACGGCAAAATCTTCGAAAATCACGGATCGCTGCCCGAGACGCCCTGTCGGCAGAAGAACGTGATCACCTCTCAAAATCCATCGTCTCGCGCATTCTCGCATCCCCGGTTTTCCGGCAGGCTAAGACGATTCTGATTTATAAAGGAATCCGGGGGGAAGTCCGCCTGGAGGCACTGGAAGAAGCCGTGAGCGCCGGGGCCGCGGGCCTTTCGGAAGAAGTCCCGCGTG
Organism: Anaerovoracaceae bacterium; assembly: GCA_051883035.1. Lineage (GTDB taxonomy): Bacteria > Bacillota > Clostridia > Peptostreptococcales > Anaerovoracaceae > RGIG7179. The sequence goes on from JBJESY010000239.1 coordinate 12,368, forward strand.
CGGATTTTGCGGAGAAACGCCTGGTCTACCCCCTCTGCATCAGCAAAACGGAGATGATTGCCCTGGAGCCGCAGGGAGAGGACAGCTGGAAAGACGGTTACTGCGGAATCCGGGA
>JBJESY010000240.1:0-2354 GCA_051883035.1 Anaerovoracaceae bacterium
ATCTTTCATGAGGATGATAAGACATTTTCGGACATCTGGACTTCCTTTGACCCGAATTTTGAAACGTTCTATCGGGCTGCGGTACAGGATATGGAAACTTATCGGGATGTGAAGGGGATCAAAGCCAAACCAGACCGGCCGGATGCCTATACGCCGGTGTCCTGCGTGCCGTGGGTGCATTTCACAGGAATCGGCCACGATACACCGGGTCCGGGGCCCATGTACTTCCCGGTGATCACCTTCGGCAGGTACGATTTGGACGGGAGGAAATATATGCTCCCGTTCTCGCTCTTCGTAAACCATGCGGTTGCTGACGGGTATCATTCCTCCATGCTGGTGCAGGAGATCCAGAACCGGTGCAGCGGCTGCAGAGAATGGATAAAATAAATGAATGAATGAAGCAGATGAAATAAAGGGGGAATTCAGAGATGAGTGAAACACAGAACAGAAGCGCCATGGAGCAGGCGGAAGCCACCATCGCGGCGCTCAATCAGAGTAAAGACAAGTATGTGGTCTATAAAGAAAGCCGGCCCATTACGGATCTGAAGCAGATGCTGGAAACCAGCACGGCCATGTATGCAGACAATACCGCCTTCATGCAGCGTTTTGAAAAGAATCAGCCGTATGAGAGTATTACTTACCGCCAGGCCATGGAAGATATCAACGGGCTGGGAACTGCGCTGATGATGCATGGTCTGTCCGGGAAGCGGATCGCAGTCATCGGCGAAAACTGCTACCAGTGGGCCACCAGCTACCTGGCTGTGGTCTGCGGCACGGGCATCGTGGTGCCGCTGGATAAGGAGCTGGGTGCAGCGGAGCTGAAGCAGTTAGTCATCGAGGCAGAAGTTTCGGCTGTACTGTTTACGAAGAAATTTGAAGATACCTTCTATATGATGAAGGAGAGCGGGGATACACCGCTGGAGATGCTGGTCAACCTCAATGCAGAGACAGAAGAAGGCGGCATTTTCGCCTGGAAACAGCTGGTGGAAGAAGGAAAAGCCATGGTGAAAAAAGGAATCCGTATCTTCCTGGATGCGAAGATCGATCCGGAAGCCATGAGCGTGCTGCTGTTTACATCGGGAACTACCGGCATTGCCAAGGGCGTCATGCTGTCCCACAGAAATATCTGTGAGGATCTGATGAGCGCACCGACCCTCATGAAGGTATACACCTGGGATATCTTCTTTTCTGTATTGCCGCTGCACCATACCTATGAATGCACCTGCGGTTTCCTGATGCCGCTGTACAAGGGGGCTGCCATCGCCTACTGCGAGGGATTGAAGTACATCGTAAAGAATTTGCAGGAAGTGAAGCCGACCATGATTCTGGCGGTGCCGCTGATCCTGGAGAGCCTGTATAAGAATATCATGAAAAACATCCGCAAGAGAGGAAAAGAAGGCCTGGTGAAAAAAGTCATGACGGCCAATAAGCTCACCAGTAAGGTAGGTCTGGATCTGAACCGGAAGCTGCTGAAGGATATTTATGCGGTCTTCGGCGGCAGAATGCGGGTACTGATCTCCGGCGGTGCGGCCATCGATCCGGCCATCCTGCAGTTTTTCAATGACCTGGGCTTCATTGCCGTGCAGGGCTACGGCCTGACGGAGTGTGCACCGATGGCGGCGCTGAATCCGGATCGTCACAAAGAGATGCGGAATGCTTCCGTAGGCCATCTGCTGCCGGGAATGGAAGTGAAGATCGTGGATAAAGATGAAGACGGCATCGGCGAAATCTGCCTGAAGGGGCCGAACGTGATGCTGGGCTATTACAATATGCCGGAGGAAACGGCCAAGGTGCTGAAGGACGGCTGGTTCTATACCGGAGACCAGGGTTATGTGGATGAGGAAAACTTCATCTATATTACGGGACGGAAAAAGAATGTGATCATCGCAGCCAACGGCAAGAACGTATTCCCGGAGGAACTGGAATACCTGCTGTCGAAGATTCCGTATGTGGCAGAATCCATGGTCTGGAGCAAGACGGAAGAGGGATCCTCTAACGATACTCTGATCGCAGCAACCATCAAACCGGACATGGAGGAAGTGGAAGCTGCGCTGGGAAAAGAAAAAGCGGAAGATTCGGCAGAAGTGGAAGCACTGCTCTGGAAAGAAGTGGATCAGCTGAACGAAACCCTGCCGCTGTTCAAAAAGATAAAGAAAATCAACGTGCGCCGTGAGGATTTTGAGAAGACCACGGGCAAGAAGATCAAACGGTTTGTCGAGAGCAATAAAGAAAAATAGACGAAATGTGTTGACAAACGGGAAAAAAGCGATATAATAAATCTGTATGTAAATAAATAGTCCTTATCAAGAGTGGCTGAGGGAATAGGCCCGAAGACGCCCGGCAACCTAGGTGCT
>JBJESY010000241.1:0-2347 GCA_051883035.1 Anaerovoracaceae bacterium
ACGTGTGGAATCATACCATGCTGGTGACGGATCAGGCGGCGAAGCTTCGTGACGGCGCAAAATATGCCGGCTCGGCCCTTTCCCCTTCATCGGACGTCGGTTTCATGCTGGCGGCTCTCTGTCATGACCTGGGGAAGGCAGTGACCACGGCGGCAGGGAAGGATGGCAGAATTCACGCTTTCGGCCATGAGACGGAGGGCATCGAAATCACACAAGAATTTATGGGTCGGATCACGGGAAACAAGAAGCTGACCTCCTATGTGAAGAATATGGTCTGGCTTCATATGAAGCCCAATATGGCTGCCGGTGCGGCATCGAAGGAAAAGAGCACCAATAAGATGTTTGATCAGTCAAAAGATCCGGAGGGACTGCTGCTGCTGGCCAGGGCGGACAATCTGGGACGGACCGGTGCGGTGATAAATGCGGAATACGAAACATTTCTGTATGAAAGACTCTGCCGATACCGGGAGATGATGGACAGGCCGTATGTCAAAGGGGAGGATCTGGTAAAAGCCGGCATGAAACCGGGCCCGGCGTTCAAAGAATGTCTGGAGTATGCCCATAAACTGCGCCTTGCCGGCATTCCGAAAGAAGAAGCACTGCGGCAGACCATGGCATATGGGGCGAGCGGATTTTGCCAAAAAAAGAAACGTTGAGAAACCTTGTCTTTTGTTGAATTAAATGATATAGTAATTGAAGCGAAAAGTTTTTTTCAGTGAGAGAATCTACAGGAGGAAAACATGATTTATACGAAAGAGGTTGAGATGATGTGCCCTGTCAATAAAGGTGCATATCATGGTCCTGCACCGATTCCGCAGGAAGGAAAGTGGGTGCAGGTAAAAGAGGTTTCTGATATCTCCGGTCTGACCCACGGTATCGGCTGGTGTGCGCCGCAGCAGGGGGCCTGCAAGCTGACGCTGAATGTGAAGGACGGTATTATAGAAGAGGCGCTGGTGGAGACCATCGGCTGCTCCGGTATGACTCATTCCGCAGCTATGGCCGGCGAGATCCTCATCGGAAAGACGCTGCTGGAAGCGTTGAACACGGACCTGGTATGTGACGCCATCAATACGGCCATGCGGGAACTGTTCCTGCAGATCGTTTACGGCAGAAGCCAGTCTGCATTCTCTGAAGGCGGACTTGCCATCGGTGCGGGTCTGGAGGACCTGGGAAAAGGTCACAGAAGCCAGGTGGGTACCATTTATTCCACCAAGGCCAAGGGACCGAGATACCTGGAACTGGCAGAAGGCTACATTACCGAAGTGGGTCTTGATGAAGAGGGAAACATCATCGGTTACAAATATGTAAACATGGGTAAGATGATGGATGCCATCAAGGCAGGAACAGACCCTATGGAAGCCATCGAGAAGGCAAGCGGCAAGTACGGCAGATTCGATGAAGCGGTCAAGAAGATTGATCCGCGGGAAGAATAGGGGGTACGGACATGGCATTATTTGAAAATTACGACAGAAAGATAGATAAGATTAACGGCGTGCTGGCAGCAAACGGCATCAGCAGCTTGGAAGAGGCCATGGAGATCTGCAAGGCGAAGGGTATCAATCCGTATGACATCGCCAAGGAAATCCAGCCGATCTGCTTCGAGGATGCATGCTGGGCTTATGTGGCAGGCGCGGCCATCGCCATCAAAAAGGGCTGTACGAAAGCAAACGAAGCAGCCAAAGCCATCGGTGAAGGTCTGCAGGCGTTTTGTCTGCCTGGCTCTGTAGCAGAAGACAGAAAGGTTGGCCTGGGTCACGGCAATCTGGCAGCTATGCTGCTGTCTGAAGAAACGGAATGCTTCGCCTTCCTGGCAGGTCACGAATCCTTCGCTGCAGCAGAAGGTGCCATCGGTATCGCCCGCTCTGCGAACAAAGTGCGCAAGCAGCCGCTCCGTGTCATCTTAAACGGCCTGGGCAAGGATGCCGCACAGATTATTTCCAGAATCAACGGCTTCACCTATGTGCAGACCCAGTTTGATTATTATACGGGCGAACTGAAGGTGGTTCAAGAAATTCCGTACTCCAAGGGCGAGCGGTCCAAAGTCCGCTGCTATGGTGCCGATGATGTGCGGGAAGGCGTAGCCATCATGCACAGCGAGAAGGTCGATGTTTCCATCACCGGAAATTCCACCAACCCGACCCGGTTCCAGCATCCGGTGGCAGGTACCTATAAGAAGGAATGCGTGGAGCAGGGCAAGAAGTACTTCTCCGTTGCATCCGGCGGCGGTACCGGCAGAACCCTGCATCCGGACAACATGGCAGCAGGTCCTGCGTCCTACGGCATGACCGATACCATGGGAAGAATGCATTCAGATGCACAGTTTGCAGGCTCTTCTTCCGTTCCGGCC
>JBJESY010000242.1:0-2345 GCA_051883035.1 Anaerovoracaceae bacterium
GTTCTCCATTTGCAGAGCAGCGGGATGCATCTTCACAGCAGGAAGGGAACTGCAGCTGCAAAAGACAGCGATGTGCAGGAAGAATAAAAGAAACAGGAGGAAAACAGAATTATGGCATATATTCAATTTGAACAGGTCGTGAAAAAATTCGGCGACAATACGGTGTTAGATCATATCTCGCTGGACATCGAAAAAGGAAATCTGGTCACGCTGCTTGGCCCGTCGGGCTGCGGCAAATCCACTTTGCTTCGCTGCCTTGCCGGACTGGAAACCGTGACGGAGGGCAGAATCTTTCTGGATGGAGTCGATGTCACAGGCATGCCGGCCAGCAAACGGCAGATTGGTATGGTATTTCAGCAGTATAGCCTGTTTCCGAATATGAATGTGGAGCAGAATATCGGCTTCGGGCTGAAGATGCAGAAGAAGCCGGCAGAGCAGATTGCAGAGGAGGTACGCCGTGCCATGGCACTGGTGGAACTGGAAGGAAAGGAAAAAGAGTATCCGGCCAACTTATCCGGCGGACAGCAGCAGCGTGTTGCACTGGCCCGCTCCATCGTGACTCAGCCTAAGGTTCTTCTGCTGGACGAACCCCTCTCCGCCATTGATGCCAAGCTGCGAAAATCGCTGCAGAGCAGAATCCGGGAAATCCATAAGGAACTGGGACTGACCACCATCTTCGTAACCCATGATCAGGATGAAGCCATGGTTATGTCGGATGTGATCCAGCTGTTCCACAATGGCCGCATCGAGCAGTCCGGAAGTCCGGTTTCCGTATATACCAGACCGGTATCCACCTTTGCCGCAGGATTCATTGGCAGCTACAATCAGATCGAGAGCAAGCGTTTCGCCAGATTGACGAAGCAGAACTATCCTGAGGAAAAGACCGTCGCCATTCGTCCGGAAACCATCGCCATCAGTCGGGAAAAGCCGGAAATGCCGGGCTTCCATGTTTTGCGGGGAACAGTGCTGGGCAATGTGCCGCGGGGAAATGTGCTGCGCTATGAGGTAAAAGTGGAGGACTGCCGTTTCTTCGTAGATACGCTGTTCCGCAGCTTCAACTTGTATGAGGACGGGGCGGAGGTCTATCTGGCGATCCCGGTTCACGACTGTCTGGTCATTGATAATGAGGTGCATGATGCTTGTGATATACATGATGAGGGGAGGCTGGCAGATGCAGTTTAAAGATGCCCTGGGTCTGCCTGCAGAGGGGCAGCAATACAAAGGAAATCTTCACAGCCATACGGTCTGTTCCGACGGCCATCTGACACCAGAGGAAGCAGTACATCTGTACCGGACACATGGCTACAGCTTTCTGTGCCTCAGCGAGCATGACCTGTACACGGATCACAGAGCGGCATTTTCCGATTCGGATCTCCTGATCCTGCCGGGACTGGAGGCGTCGGCAGTGTTGCTGGATAAGAAGACGGGGTTCCCGATGAAGGTGCATCATATGAACGGGATCCTGGGAACGGAAGACATGCAGGCAAAGGCATCGAAGACCTTTTTCCATGGACAGAAGGTAAAGAGGCAGGACTATGCGGGGCAGTGGAACGGTCTGGAAGCAGGGCAGAAACTCTGCGATCTGCTGCGGGATCATGGCTGCTTCGTTACCTATAATCACCCCATCTGGAGCCGGGTGGAGCCGTCGGAGTTTCTGGAGCTGGAAGGCATTTCTGCGTTAGAGATCTATAACTATGATACGGTCAATGAAAGCGGCACCGGTGCGGATACGACCTATTGGGATCAGATGCTCCGTCATGGAAAGCGGGTTTTCTGCTTTGCTTCTGACGATAACCATAACAACGGCGAGTTTGAGGATTCCTGCGGGGGATGGGTCTGCGTCATTGCGCCGGAACTGACCCACGAGGCGATCCTGCAGGGTCTGGTGAAAGGAGAATATTATTCATCTTCAGGACCAGAGATCTACGGATGGGGTGTGAAGGACGACCAGGTATGGGTCTCCTGCAGTGACTGTGAGAGAGTGAATCTGATCGCAGGCGGTTTCATCAATGCAGGAAAGACAGTGATCGCACCAGAAGGGGAAGCCCTTCGCCATGTGGAAATTCCGCTGCGGGGTGACGAGACTTATGTGCGTCTGGAGTGCGTCGCACGGGATGGCAAGACAGCCTGGACCAACGCCATCTTCCCGGAAAGAGAAAAGCCGGCTTGCTTTGGAGACGTCATATAATAGAGGAAGAAAAGTTTGATGAACACTGGCTGTAAATCGCAAAAGCAGTGGTTGATAAGTGCCTGGAACAGGATGCTTGTACCAGGCATGTTTTTTTGTCCACCCTCCTTGCGTACCACTATATGTAGTGATATAATATTTTCTGTCACAAAAGATA
>JBJESY010000243.1:0-12357 GCA_051883035.1 Anaerovoracaceae bacterium
TGCAGGCCCTGCGGCGCTGGCCATGACCATGTACGAACTGGAGCTGTAGAAGGAGGCAGAGAAAATGGACATCAGAGTCAGAGCATACACGGAAAACGATCTGCCGGACATGATCCGAATCTGGAACGAAGTGGTGGAGGAAGGCATTGCGTTTCCCCAGGAAGACTGCCTGAACAAGGAAACGGGGCGTGATTTTTTCGCCTCTCAGACTTACTGCGGCGTGGCGGAAGCGGGAAGCTGCAGCGGTTCCGGTACGGAAAGTACGGGCGTAGGGAAAATCTGCGGCCTGTATATTTTGCACCCCAATAACGTGGGACGGTGCGGCCACATCGCCAATGCCAGCTATGCAGTAGCCCGGGATATGCGGGGACTCCATATCGGAGAGAAGCTGGTGCTGGACTGTCTGGCTGAAGCGAAGTCCCATGGTTTCGGGATCCTGCAGTTTAATGCGGTGGTGGCATCCAATGTCCATGCACGGCATCTGTATGAGCGGCTCGGATTCCGGCAGCTGGGCGTAATCCCCGGTGGCTTCCGGATGAAGGACGGCCGATATGAAGACATCTGCCCGTATTACCGGAGTTTGTAGAATCATAAATACACTGTATGTTGTATAAAAAGATTTTTTCTGCAGTTTCATACAACGGTGGAAATATATGGATGGAAAATAGGCAGATTTCTGTAGATACATGTTGTATGAAATCATGAATTCATTTGAATCATACAATATATGTGAAGAAAAATCCGTTTTGCGTTGTATGAAATGAGAGAAAAACAAATTTCATACAACATTTGAGCGGATTTTTCGCAGAATACGCCAGTCATGTTGTATGAAAGCAGCCTTTCAGAAAAATCATACAACATCATTTCATATCGTATTTTCATCAAAGAACATAGATTCACGGAAAGGAGAAAATATGGAATTATCAAGAAAAATATGCACCTGCGGCGACCATGAATGCCCGTTCAATCCGGTGAACCACGATCAGGGCTGCACACTTTGCATCGAAAAAAATCTGAAAGCGGGAGAGATTCCCAGCTGTTTCTTCCATAAATACCTGCCGGAAAATCCGGACAGAACCGGGTATACCTATGTGGATTTTGCCCGGGAAGTAATGCAGGCGGAATCAAAATGAACCGGCTGACCATTGGGCTGCTGCAGATCATGCCCTGCGGCAGTCGGGAAGAAAACCTGAAAAAAGGCATGGCTGCCTGCCGTACGGCGAAGGCGGGAGGAGCGGATATCGCCCTGTTCCCGGAGATGTGGAGCTGCGGATATAAAATACCGGAGGATCTGGAAGTGCTGCATGCCCTGTCCATTCCTGGGGACGACCCGTTTGTCACAGCATTCGGTACGCTGGCGGCGGAGCTGGACATGGCCATTGCCATCACCTATCTGGAACGGTTTGATCCGCAGCCCAGGAACACGGTCACGCTCTTTGACCGTCACGGCCGGCGGGTGCTGGATTATGCTAAGGTACATACCTGTAATTTCGGCGAGGAATGCATCCTGAGCCCGGGAGAGGATTTCTATGTGGCGGAGCTGGATACCGCCTGCGGCCCGGTGCCGGTGGGAGCTATGATATGTTATGACCGGGAGTTCCCGGAAAGCGCCCGGATCCTCATGCTGAAAGGGGCCGAGCTGGTGCTGGTGCCAAACGCCTGTCCCATGGAGATCAACCGGCTGTCCCAGCTGCGGGGCCGGGCCTATGAGAATATGATGGCCATCGCCACCTGCAACTATCCGAAAGACCAGCCGGACTGCAACGGCCATTCCACCCTGTTTGACGGAGTGGCCTATGTGGAGGATCTGCCCGGCTCCAGAGACACCTGTCTCCTGGAAGCCGATGGTGAAGAGGGCGTCTTTTTCGGAAAGCTGGATCTGGACCTGTTGCGGGATTATCGCATGCACGAAGTCCACGGCAACGCCTATCGCCGCCCATCAAAATACACCCTCCTGACCGAAGACATCGTCCGGCCGCCTTTCGTGCGCGGGGATCGGAGGAAATAAAAAATAGTTGTAGGTTCAGTTTGTGCATTTTTTGCACAAGCTGCCGGACCGAAGCGGTCAGCAATATGTGGGAAGTTTCCGTAATAAGCTTACTTCTGAGACCTGCAATGGAGAGAAGGACGTTGGAACGGCGAATATGACGCAAAACGAAAACGAATAACCGGAGTTGCGTCATGCAGATGATGCCGCAAGGATATTTACGGGTATTCGAAGGATGAAACTTACAAGAAATAAATACAAATATAGAAAATTAAGGAATATATTGTAATTATATCCGTGCAAGTTGTATTAAAAAATCGCCGTTTCACTCGACGTTTCACTCGAGGTAAGGGCGTGTATTGAATTTCGATGACGCAAAAGATACATGTGAAATGCGATTTGCGTCATTTTTTGATTTCTGGGAAAATGGAAAGAAAAAGAAGGATAAAAAAGCCGGAATCTCTGCAGCAGTTGTGCAGATATTCCGGCTTTTCGGCGATTTTACGGAGACCCGGGGCTACCCGGAGCCGCTCACGAGAACGCTCACAAGGTCGCTCGCGGCGGCTACTCTTCGTCTCTCCAGCGGATGACCTTCCGGTAGGTGTTGCAGCCGTAGATGATGCCTACGATGAGCACGCCGGCGATGGCCACATTCCGAACAATTTTATCTACATGAACGGTAACGTCAACTTTATTCTTTTCCTGCATTCTGAAAACCTCCCTCTTTATTGATACCTCTATTTTAGCAGAAATTTAGCAAAATGCAAGGGCTGTCGGGTCGGAATATCCACGGGATGACCATGGAATTTCAGGCAGGAAGGTGTTCTGAAAGAACGAAAGACGGAGTGCGGAGAAACCGCTTCAGCCCGAACAGACTGTCCGGGTCATCCCGACGAATCGTATTCATGATCTGGTAGCTGGTCAGAGAACCGGCAAATCCCAGATCCTTCAGAATCGGATCCGCCGATCCGTCGGTGGGCCAGGCACCGAAGGGCCATGCAAACAGCAGGGCAGGCTGCCCGGTGGCAGCTGCAATGAGGTCCTGATTGTGGCCCAGGTCTGCTGTAAGTACCTTTCGATACGCTTCATCGGACTCTCCCTTCAGTTTGTCGGCCCCTTTGCGGCCTCCTTCGTTTCGATGCAGATCATAGGTGTGATTGCCGATTTCCACCAGCCCGGACTGAACCATGAGGGCCGCTTCGCCCCAGGTAATGTTGCCGCCGTTGTCTGCATCACCCCGGTACACCGTGTCCGAACTCAGATCCGATTCGCTGCCGATGAGGGAAATGACCGCTTTGGCATTATATTTCTGCAGCAGAGGAAAGGCAAGGGTATAGTTATTTCGGTACCCGTCGTCGAAGGTGAGAAGGACCGGCTTTTCCGGCAGTCTGGCACCGTATTTCGCATAGTCCACCAGCTGTTTTACGGAAATCGTGGTATAACCGTGATCCCGAAGCCATTTCAGATCCTTTTCGAAGGTATCCGCCGTAATGAAATATTCGCCGGCTTTCGAAGGGTCACTGGTAATGCCGTGATACATCAGAATCGGAAGCTGCACAGTCTCGCGGCTGTCTTTCACCGCACTTTCCATGGCCGCCATGGCAGATGCCGGCAGCTTGCAATGAATGTAAAGCCCGGTTATGGCCAGAATCAGCAGGAAGGCTGCCAGCAGAATGTCTTTGGTTTTCATTTTCTCTTCCTCCTCTCAAAATCCACTCGCCCGGCCTTTTTCAAAAGCCAGAATATTCTATGCTTCAAGCCGGTCAAACATGAAAGTTTGGGTTTTATCGGCGGAGGATATGTGGTAAAATAAAGTCAACAAGTATTTTGGAGTATCAACATGAAAATTGCATTTCACACATTGGGCTGCAAGGTGAACCAGTATGAAACCGAATCCATGAAAGAACAGTTCGCTGCTGCAGGCCATGAAATCGTCGGGGAAGAAGACCCGGCCGATGTATATATTATCAATACCTGTACTGTGACAAATCTGGCGGACCGGAAGTCACGCCAGTATATCCGCCGTATGAAGAAACAGTGCCCGCAGGCCATTGTGGCAGTCACCGGCTGCTATGCTCAGGTGAAACCGGAGGAGCTGACGGCCATGGAGGAAGTGGATATCGTCGCAGGCACCGGAGAGAAAAACCAACTGCTTTCATATGTGGAGCAGTTTCGTGCAGACCGGCAGGCTCAGCTGCATATCCGGTCATACGAGGAACTGACGGAATATACGGACCAGGGCATTATCACCTCCATGGAATCGCGGACTCGGGCCTACCTGAAGATCCAGGAAGGGTGCAACCGGTTCTGCGCCTACTGCCTGATTCCTTTTGCCAGGGGGCAGGTTCGAAGCCGGGATCCGGAAGAAATCGTGGAAGAAGCCCGCGCCCTGGTGGCATCCGGCTTTAAAGAACTGATCCTGACAGGAATCAACACGGCCCTTTACGGAACAGAGGAGGGGTTCCGCTGGCCGCTGACAGAAGATGAAAAGGCGGACGGTGTGTCCGGGATTGAGATCATCATCCGCCGGATTAACTGCCTGCCCGGAAATTTCCGCATTCGGTTAAGTTCTCTGGAGCCCACGGTGGTCAACGCAGAGTATGTAAAGCGGCTTCTGAAGTATGAAAGACTCTGTCCGCATCTGCATCTTTCCATTCAGAGCGGCAGCGACCATATCTTGAAGGCGATGAATCGCCGCTATGACAGGCAGGAATATCTGGATATCGTCCGGGTGCTGAAGGAGCATGACCCGGGCTATGGCATTACTACAGACATCATCGCCGGATTCCCGGGGGAAACCGAAGAAGACTTCCAGGACAGCCTGGATATGATTCGGACCGTGGAATTCTGCAAAGTCCACGGTTTCCGCTATTCCCGCCGCCCGGGGACGGCGGCTGCCGCCATGACCGGCCAGGTCGGCGGCGAAGAAAAAAACCGCCGCATTCAGCGACTCTTGGCAGAAGGAAAAAAAGCCGAGAGAATGTATTTTGCGGGGTGTGCGAAGCGAGGAGAAATTCGGACGGTCCTGTTTGAAGAGGTGGAGGAAGGGCTTTTCACCGGTTACAGCGAAAACTATATCAAGGTTTATGCCGTCGGCGGAGAGGACTTGTTAAACCGTTTCCAAAAGGTAAGACTTTTAGAAGAATACAAAGACGGAATGAAAGGAGAGCTGATCAATGGCTGACTGTATTTTTTGCATGCTTGCAAATCATGAAATACCAACCAATGTGGTCTATGAGGATGATCGCGTATTCTGTTTCCACGACGCAGAGCCGCAGGCACCGGTGCATGTGCTGCTGATTCCGAAGAAGCACATTACCTGCCTGGATGATGTGAAGGAAGAGGATCAGGAACTGCTGGGCTACATGATGTTTAAAATCCATGAAATCGCAGAATCTCTGGGACTGGAAAACGGCTACCGGGTGGTAAGCAACAACGGTGAGGATGCCTTCCAGACGGTGAAACATCTGCATTTCCACATACTCGGAAAGAGAAAACTGACCTGGCCACCAGGCTGATGGAATGGCACAGCGTGTGAAGACGCAAAATCAGAAAACAAAAAGACCGGAGTGGATTTTGCTCCGGCTTTTTTCACATACAGCAGAAAAAGTCGAGCACTCTGCCTTGAAAAAATGTAGAATTGCTGCTGTCAGGAGGTGAAGAGAATGAGCAAGGAACATATTCTGGCGGTTCAGAGAATGCAGGAGTATATCGCTTCGAATCTTGGAGATGAGATCACCATGGCGGATCTGGCACGGGTCTCGCTGTTTTCTCCGTGGTATTCCTACCGGCTGTTTCGCCAGTATACCAGTCTGACGCCGGCAGATTACATCCGCCGTCTTCGGCTTTCACGCTCTGCGCTGATGCTGAAACAGGGTGAGTGCAGAGTGTTTTTGTACAGCTGATGAGAAAGCCGGAGAGAAAAGTGATCCTGAAACGGGGAAAGTCCGCTGAAGATTATTTCGCATACTGCGAAGAGGTTGGATGCGATGTATGGGGAATCCTGATGAGCATGGATTCTCTTTGCGGGGAGCCGGTCTGCCTGTGGCTTCCGGACCGGTACAGAAAGCCGGATTCGTCTGTGTATGTGCAGGGAGTGGAGGCAGAGACAGACTATGCCGGGCCGGTTCCGGAAGGCTTTGATACGATTATACTGCCGGAGACAGAGTATCTGGTATTTCAGGGGGAACCCTTTGCGGAGGAGGATTACTGCGAAGCCATTGGGGCGGTGCAGCAGGCCATGGATCGGTATGATCCGTCCCTGATCGGTTACGGCTGGGACGACGAAAATCCGCGAATCCAGCTGGAGCCGCATGGGGAGCGGGGATATATCGAGATGCGGGCTGTGAAGAAACGCATTGGGACGTAACGGAAGGAAATGAAAATGAAAAAATATAATTATATTGATTTCATGAAAATCATAGCAATGTTTATGGTGATTGCGGCGCACTGCGGCCTGTTTTTCAGTGATAACGAATTCTGGCTGATTAAAGCAGACTATCAAAGCAGATGGATCAGTAAATTTCTTGTGTTGTCCGTCGTTCCGATTTTTACGTTTGCAGGAGGGTTTCTTCTGCAGGTGTCTCTACAAAAGAATAAGGAAAGTATAAGTATTGCTGGTCTGATAAGAAAGAAAGCAGTCCGGCTTCTGATTCCTTATTTTACATATGGGATATTATGGCTTGTTCCAACCTATACCTTGTTCGACATTCCAAGCTTTGGACGAGACAAGGGCGCTTCGCTGGTAGATGGCTATATCGCCATGGCTCTGGGGAAGTTCTCGGATGTGGCCTGGTTTCTCCTGATGATGTTTTGGGTTACCGTGATCTGGATTCTGCTGAACCGGTTGCTGAAGAAAGAGAATCTGGGATATGGCTTCCTTGTATCGATTGTATTATATTTCGCTGCCCATTTCATTTTAGGACAGGTTGATTATTTCAAAATTTCGCAGATTGATATTTACATTATTGTGTTTTTTCTGGGAGCGGCTTTTTTCTATCTATTCGATGCAATATATCAGAATGTCCCGAAATGGATTCTGATTGGCGCCTCTATGGCCGGGATTGCAGTTTGCGTCTTTCTGGCACCGATTTCAACAGAAATATACACGCTGGAATGCATACTGAAACTTGTCGTTCCGATCTTGTTCGTAACGCTCTCCATGGGTTTATGCCGCACAAAAGCGGAAGGCAAGCTGGAAGAAAGTGCAGCTTATCAGTGGCTTCGAAAAAATAATCTTTATATCTATCTGCTCCAGGCACCTGGAGTGTACATTGCATTTGGAATAATATACCCACTGCTGGGTTCACACATATGGCTCTGCTTGCCGGTGCTATATGCAGCAACCGTCGTATTGGATTTGATTGTGACACGGATTTTCTTATTCATAAAAGACAGAATGATCAGGAGCTGAAGGCATGATCAGAAGCTGAAGGAATGACAAAGAAAAGAATCAGGTTAAAACACTGGTGATTGTGCCGATGGCCATCGCGGTGGGGACAGGCTGCGCCCTCCCGGGTCCGAGTCCCTTATGGCCATTCATGAAATAAAAAACTGGAATGAGATAAAAACCCATTCCAGTTTTTAGTTGGTGCGGCCAACGGGACTCGACCGGCGCTTCAAACAGCGCCTACCACCTTCGGCTCCCCGCACGGTCGCCTCGGCCCGCAGCCTGCTCGACAGCACACTGTGCTGTCTCACTACGGCTGCGCCCTCCCGGGTTCGAGTCCCTTATGGCCATTCATGAAATAAAAAACTGGAACGAGATAAAAACCCGTTCCAGTTTTTAGTTGGTGCGGCCAACGGGACTCGAACCCGTACGCCCTGCGGACACAAGCACCTCAAGCTTGCCTGTCTGCCAATTCCAGCACAGCCGCACATCAGATCGTTTTCAGTTTTTCGTCAACGATATTATTTTACTTGGTTCCGGCATGTTTGTCAACATATTTCTGGGAAATCGTGCGGGATTTTCTTTTGAAACAACCGAGGAACGCGGGATGACCGAAGCCGAATCGATGGGGATTCCACGAACACATACTTATTCGTATAAAAAATGCGAAAAGGGTCGGGTTGACCATTAGAGAATTCGTTGAAATCGCCTGAAAATACGAAAAATTACAGTATTTTCAGGCGATTTTCGTAAATAATCAGGAATTTCTTCTTCTTCCTCAGTGTGCGACCCGACCCTTTTGAAGAAAAACAGTGCGATATGTATGGGTTAGCTGCATCAAATCATTTCTTCGGCATGAACATGCCCACGGTTTCGCCTACCAGCATGCCCAGGCTGATTCCAAGCCCCAGGTTGAAGTGCATGGGTGCAGCGAGCGCTACGCCGAAGCACATACCGATGCACATGCCTTCGGTCATATGGTTTTTCTCTTCGGAATCCTTTATTCGATTGTGATTGGCTGCCAGCAGTGCCAGGCAGACGCCAACGACGACAAATGGCAGCGCCGCGAAAATAAAATCTTTCATTTATGCAGTTTCCCCTAGGCGATCAATCATTTTCTTCAGGCGATACAGCTGATTCAACACGAAACCGCCGGCAATGATCAGAACCGGCCCGCCGGCTGCCGCCATACCCATGAAGAAGCCGCCGGGAAAACCGCTCCCCGGACCCGGGAAAAGATCTGTGGTGAAATAGAGCAGAAGGTAGGCCAGAAGAATCAGAAGGATTGGAGCCACCATGAGGGCATGCCGGCGGATGATACTGCGGCACATCTCGATCTTGGAGGCATTATCGCTGAAGATGGACATGTCTTCCTCTTCACTATATGGCTTGCGGAAGTAGTACCACTGGCGGAACCGGGTGACAAATTCCCAGCCGTAGTCGGCGTACATCTGAATGTATTCCGCCTCGCTGACATCATCCGCAGGGAAGTCCAGCTGATAAGTCCAGTTTTCTTTCGGACAGCTTTCGAACCGGTATTTGAAGCCGGTGGTGGAAAGCATCTTCCATCCCTCCCGGTGCATGAAGGAAAGCCAGGCTGCCTCCACATCGAATTCAGAAATATAGAAAGTCTGACGCTCTGTCAGTATATCAGGGACTGTTTTACTGTTGTTCATGGACGGATTCTCCTTTACTGTTTCGATAGAGCCGTTCGATTCGCGCAATTTCAAGGTCCAAAATTTCCCGGCCCAGGTCTGTGATCTGATATAGTTTTCGTTTGTCTTCTTCCCGGGTGAAGCAGATGAGGCCGTCCTTTTCCATCTTGGAAAGGCTGCCGTACATGGTGCCGGGGCTGATAACGATCTCGCCGCCGGTCATGGATTTCACCTGTTGCGTGATGCCGTAGCCGTGGTTTTCCTGCTGCAGACAGAAGAGGATGTAGAAACCCGTCTCCGTCATGGGAATGTAGACACGTCTGATTTTATCATTCATAGAACATACTCCTTTTGATGCGATATATCGAAGTGCAATATATATTGTGGTTCGAGTATATCACGGTGCGATATATCTGTCAAGAGATGTTTTCGGATTATTTGTTTCTTCGTTTTTCTTTTCTTCGCAAAATAAAATCCCCCGGCATTTTCGTAACGTCGGGGGAGTGGATTTTGTCGGGATTCGATGGTATCGGGAATCAGGAAGCAGATGCATTACCCGGATGGTGATGGAGTTTGGGAATGGAAAGCTTCCGGATCCGGTGGTGCCTGCGGGGGGCGAAGAGAAAGCCCAGACTGCGGTTGTAGACTTTGAACCCCCAGACCGAGTAAAAGGCATTCTTGTGACGGGCTTTGCGGGTAAAATCACGAACGGTGCCGCCGAAATCGGTGATGCGATGCTCTTTGATGGCCTCGATCAGGTCGTCGTTACTACGGATGTCGGCGTCGATTTCCGTATAAGCCATGCCCACATATTTTTCTTCATGGGAATCCGAGCCGCCGGTGCAGGGCTTGCCGTAGCGTGCCGCCATCAGACGGGCAATCCGGTTGGCCTGGGCCGATTCACAAGTGTTAAAGCCCTCCACGAAATCGAATTCGTAAAAGATCCGCGGGTTGCGGCGGACTTTTTTATGGAACATGGCGCTGGAACTCTTGGAGCCAAAGGGATGGGCAGGACCCAGAATGCCGCCCATATGATGGACCACGTGGATCAGCTGTTCCACAGACATGCCTCGGATCCGGAGCAGATCCAGCTGCACGCCGTCCGGCATGATCACGAGGAAGTGGCCGGCATCTTTCGTATCGTATTCGATGCCTTCCAGCACGACGAAATCGCCGGCCTGCAGGGAAGAAACGGAATTCCGCCACTGCCGGTAGCCGCGATAGGAATCGTGGTCGGTGACCAGCATGCCGTGGAATCCCTGCTGCTTCAGAAGCTCTATGTAACGTTCCAGGGACACGCGGGAGTCGATGGAACCAGATTTTGTATGACAATGTAAATCAAATTTCATGCGTTTTTTCTCCTTACATAGTTATCTTATACCCCGAAACAGTCAGATGCAAGATGCAAATCAAGGAGTTTTTGTAAAAAATCTCTTGCTATCCCACGGCAAAAATAGTATAATATTTCCGTTATAGGCTTGCAGCCTCTATTTTTGATGACTGCAAGATGGTTCACAGCGGGAGATTTCATGTTAGGCAGGAGGTGAATTGGAATATGGCACAGGTTATCGTAAGAGAAAATGAAAGCTTAGAAAGCGCTCTGAAGAGATTCAAGAGATCTTGCGCAAGAGACGGCGTAATGTCTGAACTGAGAAAAAGAGAGCACTATGAAAAGCCAAGCGTAAAGAGAAAGAAAAAATCTGAAGCGGCTAGAAAAAAGGCTAAAAAATACTAATTAAGGTGATGATTCATTAATGACTTTAAAAGAACAGTTAATGGCTGACTTTAAGGAGGCCATGAAAGCAAAAGATGAAGTGGCGAAGAACACCATCAGCTTTGCGAGAGCTGCAATCAAGCAGTACGAAGTTGACCACAGAGAAGAACTTGACGACGCCGGAATCGTAGCGATTCTTGCCAAGCAGGTGAAAATGAGAAAAGACGCCCTTGCTGATTTTGAAAAAGCTGGAAGAACCGATCTGGTGGATTCCTATAACGCGGAAATCGAAATTCTGACCAGATATCTGCCGGAACAGCTTTCTGAAGAAAAGCTCAGAGAGATTGTGAAGGAAACTGCGGCAAGCCTCGGAATCGAAGGCGGCAAGCAGAACATGGGTAAGCTGATGGGGCCTGTCATGGCGAAGGTAAAAGGCCTTGCCGACGGCAACGCAGTGAAAAAAGTAGTTCAGGAATTTCTGGGCTGAATAAGAACCTTGGACAACCCGGTTTTCACCGGGTTGTTTTTCTTTCAGGAAAAGCGAACAACGAAATATGACAACACAGGAAAAGACAACGTAAGGAGACAAGACCATGGAAAAGAGAATCATAACTGCAGCCCTGACCGGAAACTGGGGCGACAAATCCACGAACCCGGCTCTTCCGATGACACCGGAAGAAATCGCAGAGGCTGCCTATGCATGCTGGAAAGAAGGTGCGGCAGTCGTACATATCCACATGAGAGATGAAGAAGGGCATCCGACCATGCGGGTGGACCTGTTTGAAAAGACCATAAAGCTGATTCAGGAAAAATGCGACGTGATCATCAACATGACGTCCTCCAGCGGCCACTCTCTGGACGGCATGGCTTCGGACGAGACCAAGATGCTGCCGTTCCGCAAGCTGAAGCCGGAAATGGGCTCCTTTGACTGCGGAACCCTTAACTGGCTCCATCAGACCATCTTCGAAAACAGCCCGAAGTTCCTGGAGCAGCTGGTGCGCTGCGCTGCTGCCATCATCCGTGAGGCAGGCTATGAGGTGGCCACCCCGGCAGAAGCCAGAGAGATTCTGGGAATCCGGAAGTAGGGCGGCTGCCGACGACTTCTCCGGAGAACCTTTTTGATATCTTTTTTCATTTATCTTTATCATTTTTGCGAAAATGATAAAGATAAATTGTACTTTGATCAATAATAAGCTATAATTGGGACAAAGTAGAAAGATCGTGAGCAGGAAAAGAAGACTTGATAGGAGGGAGACATGATCTGTATCCTGAAACATTTTGATACGCCTTTGCTGAAATTTTCAGCGACGGAGGACAGTAGCATCCCTGAGATTGATGTCCTGTGGATCAATGAAGAACAGGCGGACCTGCTGCCCCTTGACCTGAAGGTGACGCCGGGAGGCATACTTAAGTGGATAAAATCCAGAACCATTCCGAAAAACCGGGCATATGTGCATTCCTTTCTGGCGAAATGCGGCATGAATCTGAACCGGCCCATGGCGATCATTTCTGCAAGCAAAGGGCTTTCGCTCAACGATTGCTACTGGATTGTGGAAGAGGGATTCGAAGGTACTTTTGACCAGTACAACATGTATGACAACAGGTTCAGCAG
>JBJESY010000244.1:0-2329 GCA_051883035.1 Anaerovoracaceae bacterium
ATTACATTTTTCATACAAAATCGCATTTTTTGTAGGAATCAAAAATTGACTTACATCAAGAAAATGATTAGAATGATGCCAGGAATATGAATCGCATCCGCTGCGGGAAGCGATTCTGAGAGAGGGGAAAGTTCTGTATGAAAAAGTATGATAATTTTTGTGCGGCTTTGTCAAACATGAAAGATATTTATGACTACAATGAGCCCTATGATAATGTAGTCCGTATGGGACTGGTGGGGTTATATAAAATCTGTTTCGAGCAGGCATGGAAAATGATGAAGGAGATTCTGGAAAGTCACGGATTTGAAGAGGGGGCAACCGGCTCTCCAAAGATGGTTTTGAAGACGGCCTATAAAGCGGGTATGATCAAAGAGGAAGAACCATGGATCCGTGCATTGCAGGAACGGAACAATGTGGCACATTCCTATAACCAGGAAATTGCACGTGGGATTGTGAAAAGGGCAAAAGAGGAGTTTTATCCTCTGTTCTGCGAATTAAAGAAAGAAATCGACGAAAACTGGCTGTAAACCGGCAGCCGCAATATAGGAAATAAGAATCCCCGGATAATGGATGTAAACCTGTATCCGGGGATTTTATAGTGCAGTTTTTTCAATCAGAAAGGCTTCAGCGTGCCGTTGAAAATGAGATAAAGCGACAGCATGGCCAGGACCACCAGGGCGGCAGCGATGAAACTTTCGTACCGGAAGCGGAAGGTGGACTCATGGCGTTCCTGCTTGCCCAGGGCGAAGATCAGAATCCCCGGTGCGTATAAAATAGAGGAGATCAGCAGCTGGTCAGAACCGGTGGAATAAAGCATCCAGAAGCCATAGATACTGCCGACGATGGCAAAGACCCAGGCGGATAGATTTTGCGGAGTGCCGGCGCGGGCGGAAGTGATAACCACTTTCAGGTAGTACAGGGCGCTGAGCAGATACGGAACCATGATCATGGTGGCGCTCATATAGTAGAATACCTGGTAGGTGGAGTCGCTGAAGAGGCTGACGATGAGGAACAGCTGCACCAGTCCGTTGGTCAGGAACAGGGAGAAGGACGGAGAGCCTGCATCGTTGGAACGGGCGAAGGCCTTCATGAAAACCCCCTGCTGGGCCGCAGAATACGGACAGTCGGCAGCAAGAATGGTCCATCCCAGCAGTGCACCGGCCAGGGACAGAATCACGCCGATGTTCACCAGCCAGGCGCCCCACGGACCAATAGCCACCTGCAGAATGGATGCCATCTGCGGATTCGGCAGTGCAGCCAGCTCCCGGGTGGTCATGACGCCCATGCTGAGGACCGCCACCATGACATAGATGGCCAGAATGCCGAGGAAGCCGGTGAGGGAGGCTTTGCCCACATCGCTGGTGCGGCGGGCGCGGCCGGAGAGGACTACGGCACCTTCCACGCCGATAAAGGACCAGACGGTGGCAGATGTGGTGGCTTTCACCTGATCGGCAAGGGGCAGACGCAGTGTCTGATTGGCACTGGTTGTGTCATTGCCCCAGAAGTTATCCATGAAGATGTCCGGATCAAAAGCACGGACGAAAATCACCGCCACGATGAAGACCAGGATGGGGATCATTTTGCTGATGGTGGTGATAATATTCAGGAAGGCAGCTTCTTTTACGCCCCGCAGAACCAGCCAGTTGATAAGCCAGATGAGGATCGAGGCACAGATCACGGAAGTCAGATTGCTGCCGTTTCCGAAGACCGGGAAGAAGTAGCCCAAGGCGCCGAAAAGAAGCGTGGTGTAGGATACGTTGCAGAGCAGGGCGCTGACCCAGTAGCCCCAGGCGGAGTTGAAGCCGACAAACTCGCCGAAGCCTTCCCGGGCGTAGCTGTAGACGCCGTTGGTCAGGTCGGGCCGGACCCGGTTGAGGCCGAAGAAGCACATCATCAGGCCGAACATGCCGATGCCGCAGATGGCCCAGCCGATAAGGACGCTGCCGGTGTGTGCGCCGCTGGCTGCCATGTCGCCTGCGGTGGTGAAGATGCCGCCGCCGATGGTGGAGCCGATGATCATGGCGGTGAGTTTCGTGAAGCTGAGGGACTCGTCCTGCGGGATCTGCGGGCCATCCTTCAATGGGCCGTCCTGCACCGGACCGCCTGGACCGCCCGGACCGTCGTTGTGATTGGAATCATTCATAAGAAACCTCCATAAGTAAATGCTTTCAGTAAACTGTATGGGGGATAGTATGCCCGGGGTGCGGCGGGTTTATTCTTTTTGGATGAAATCTGCCGTACAGGCCTTCTGTACCGGGCATGTTTTTTTGCACGCCCTCCTTGCGTACCACTATATGTAGTGATATAATATTTTCTGTCACAAAAGATA
>JBJESY010000245.1:0-10409 GCA_051883035.1 Anaerovoracaceae bacterium
TCCTTTTCCAGCAGATCATTGATGTCGGCGGGGTCCTCCACCACCGTATCGGTGATCCCGATGCCCAGCAGTGCAGAGACCACCGGCTCGATGCCCTCCCGGTTTACATGTATGTCTGCCTGAATGTATTTCACTTCATTTTCCTCCTTGCAAAATCCAAACTATCTCATGTACATTATTATACATGAATCCTGCGAGAATTGACAGTCCAAAAATCTCCGTGCTATAATGAGGAAAAAGCACACCGGGGAGGCGGCATCATGAAAAACAGTAAAAACTACTTCACCACCGGAGAGTTTGCAAAGATCTGCGGCGTAAAAAAACAGACTTTGTTTCATTACGATGACATCGGCATTTTCAAGCCTGCCATCACCGATGAACATGGCTACCGGTATTATTCCTACACCCAGATCGAAACCTTTTCTGTGCTGATGGCGCTGCGGGATCTGCGGGTTCCTCTGAAGGATATCAAGGAACATATGGATCATCGTTCTCCCCAGGCTCTCATCGACCTTCTGGAAGCGCGGCGCAGTGAAATCGATCAGATGATCAGCCAACTTCAGTGGTCGAAAAAGTTCATTGATACGAAGATTGAGCTGACAAAAGAGGGACTTCATGCCCCCATCGGCGTCATCGTGACGGAAACCCTGCCGGACGAATATCACATTACCACCAGCTACATGGGTCCGGAAGATGAAAAGGCCATTGCTGAGGCGGTCAGTGATCATCTGAATTTCCGTCAGGAACTGGGCGTTCCCAGCTGCTATGCCATCGGCGGCATCATCCCCGTTGACAGCGTAACAGAAAGCGGATACAAATACTCCAGATTTTATTCCGTGGTGGATAAAGAAGATCTGGAAGCCAGCGGCTATACCGATGCGGTTTTTGACGGGGGCGGGCAGTACCTGTGCATCTATGATGATCACGGCTACCGGAATGTCCGGGAAAACTGCCGGAAGCTGCTGCAGCATGCCGCAGACCATAATATGACGCTGACTTCGGATTTTTATGAAGAAGTGATCCTGGACGACCTGTCTGTGGACGGGTATTACGACTACCTGGTTAAGCTTTCCGTGCGAATCGGAAAGCCATGAATACAGCAATCAATCTATCAGAAAAAGAGAGGAATTCGAATATGTTTCACAGAAAGAAAATTTTAGTCATTGCCACTGGCGGTACCATTGCCTGTAAGCAGTCCGAAAATGGATTGATGCCTGCTATTACATCCGACGAACTTCTGGAATTTGTCCCGGAAGTAAAGCAGATCTGCGATATGGAAACCGTCCAGCTGTTTAACATTGACAGTACCAATGTGGGACCGGATGTATGGCTGAAGATCGTAGAATGCATCGAAAAAGCATATGATTACTATGACGGATTCGTGGTATGTCACGGAACAGATACTCTTGCATACACCGCTTCTGCCCTCTCCTATCTGATTCAGAACAACCGTCGTCCGGTTGTGGTTACGGGTGCGCAGAAGCCAATCAATCTGCCGGTGACCGATGCCAGAACCAATCTCCGTGACAGTATTTTGTTTGCTGCTGATGATCGATCCCATGGTGTAAACATCGTCTTCGGCGGGAAAGTCATCTCCGGCACCAGAGCGAAAAAAGAGTATTCCAAGAGCTACAATGCTTTTACAACCATCAACTTTCCTGAGATCGCCATGATTCAGGACAGCCGCATTGTGTACTTTATCAATGATAAAGAACGTATATCCAGTCATCTTCGTTTTTATCATTCTCTGAATGCAAATGTCTTTCTTCTGAAGCTGATTCCGGGAATTGACGGGGCTTTTCTGGAAATGCTGCTGGAGAAATATGACGGTGTAATCATCGAGTCCTTCGGTGTAGGCGGGTTGCCGGACTATGGAGATCACAGTTTCTATGAAGCGATTCAAAAGGGGCTGCAGGCCGGAAAAATCATTGTGATGGCAACACAGGTAACCCATGAGGGCAGTGATATGTCCGTTTATCAGGTGGGAAGACGGATGAAAACAGAATTCAATCTGATTGAAGCTTATGACATGACGCTGGAAGCAACGGTGACCAAGACCATGTGGGCGCTGGCACAATCCAATGATTATGATTCTTTCCGTGATCTGTTCTACCGAACCATCAATCACGACATGCTGTTTCAGAATGAGAAATACGCATCTGAAATCTGCATTGACTGATCTGGGTTACAACGTGTAAATACTTGTAAATGAAAGAAAAGAAAAGAAAAGAAAAGAAAAAACACAGCAAAAAAGCAGGCTGGGGACCTGCTCTCTTGCTACTAATACATCAAATAATCTTATAGAGAATGAACTCTCACCTTTCCGAAGGAAAGATTACCGTTCTATTATAGACTGATTCTTTTTTCATTTCAAGTGTTTTCGTTAAATTAATGTCATCTTATTTCTGTCTTATTTATAGATATGGTCGAATTCTGCCATATCAATTGCTTTTCCCTGCTTCCGCTGCTCCAGTGCGTCCATCACATGATCGAAGTTTTTCTTATTGATCGGATACTTCTTAATCAGCAGTCCTGC
This sequence comes from Anaerovoracaceae bacterium, assembly GCA_051883035.1. Taxonomy (GTDB): domain Bacteria; phylum Bacillota; class Clostridia; order Peptostreptococcales; family Anaerovoracaceae; genus RGIG7179. The sequence continues at coordinate 2,537 of JBJESY010000245.1, forward strand.
CAGAATCATAAACAGTCCGGGGATTACTGCAAAGCAGTTTGCAATCCAGTGCTGTGCAGTGGCCGTCTGTACCGCCGCACTGCCATCAAACCCTGCCACCTGCAGAATAATCCCCAGCATCTGATTACTCAGCGCGATGGAAATGGATTCGGACAGCGCCTGCAGAGAAATCACTGCACCGGACCGGTTTTCTCCTGACATCAGTTCCTCCACGGCACACACATCATACAGCATGGACGGCATCAGCTGCCAGTAGCATGCATTGGCAATGCCATAAAAAACAACCGTTGCGAACAAAGCCGGCAGGCTGTTGATTCCGAGGATACGCATGAGAATCATCAAGACTCCGCCTCCGCCGATTCCCAGCATAAACACCGTTTTCTTATCAAAACGGGTGGCAAATTTGCTGATAAACGGCACCATGATGATACCATTTACGGTGATGACCAGAAGCATGATGGAAATCATGGATTCGGATAGTCCCAGGTTATACCGCATGAAAAATACACGGTCCGCACCGAATACCACATTCGCCACCAGATAAGCCAGACTGGCACCGATGATGTACTGAATCGGCCGCAGTTTCAGAATATCCACATATTGTTTAAAGATTCCGATAACGGCCTTCATTTCCAGGAATTTTTCTTTCGTTTTCGGTTTCACGAAATCTTTTACATCCGTATCGCGCACGTTATAGGCGCTGAACAGAAGTGCCGCACAGCAGCAGACGCCGACGAAGACACCGACCAGCTGCCAGGATTGCTGCAGTGTTTTTCCGTGTTCCATACAATAATCTACAAGCACCGTCGGCATAACCATGCCGATTCCCATTCCCACCTGATTAAATACGTAGGAAAAAGAACGCAGTACAGTCCGTTCATTGTAGTCTTCTGTCAGATCGGATCCCCAGGCCATGTAAGGAACAAACTCACTGGAGAAGCAGGTCCAGAACAGAATTACCATCACCACGTAATATGCGGTTTTCATAGCCGCACTGAAATGAAATGTAGTAAACAGCAAGCTGGTAATTACCGCAATGGGAAACGCCGCCATGATCAGGAATGGTTTTCTCCTTCCGAAGCGCGACTGCATCCGGTCGGATTTATAGCCCACAATCGGTGCACACATGGCTTCCCAGACAGAACCGATTGCGGAAATGGTTCCGGCAACCGCTGGGCTGACACCTGCTACTGTGGTCAGATAAAGCAGCAGATAGGTTCCCGCAAGTGTATACATGGCATTATCGCTGATTGCGGCAACACCATAGGAAAACTTTGTTTTAAAACTTAATTTCATGATATATCTTCACCTCACTCTTATCAGTTTAAGGTATACAGTTACCGTATAGTCAAGAGTTTTTTCCAGAAAAAAGCAGAAAAAAAAACACAGCAACCCATGCCTCCCGAAAAAAACCGGGACTGCATATTTTGCTGTGCGTTGCGTAAAGCTGCAGCCTGAAGAAAGCCGCAATATCAGAATTTTTCGATTGCCTTCAGATCCATCACGAAAACGGTAGCCCCGCCGGTACGAACCTGCATCGGGAAAACCGCACCGGAATAGCAGTTGCTGTCGCAGGTCGGCGGTACCGCCTGATATACGGTTTCCGTCCGGCTGCCGGCATTTCGTTTGATAATGCCCAGGATCTCGTCCAGTTCTTCTTCTCTGGCGCCGATCATCACGGTGGTGCTCTTCTTTTTCAGAAAGCCGCCGGAGGAACTGAGCAGCGTCACGAAGAAGCCCTCCTCGTTGAGATCCCGAATGGTGTCATCGCAGTCATCTCCCGGCAGTACCGCCAGGATCATCACCTGCTTCTTTTCCTGCGTTTCATTCTGTTTTTTCTGTTCCATTTAACTCTCCTGTCAGCTGAACAGTTCACGCATTTTATCCGCGAACGTGCTCTTCTTCTGGTAACAATCCTCTGTCACAGCTTTGCCCATCTCCTCGATGGCCTTCTTCTGTTTATGGTTCAGCTTGGTTGGAACTTCCAGGTTGACCTTCACGTACAGGTCGCCCATCCTGTCATTCCGCGGATTCCGCACGCCCTTGCCCTTGAGACGGAAGGTGGTTCCCGGCTGGGTTCCGGCAGGTACTTTATAGGACACCTTGCCTTCCAGGGTCGGGACGATGATTTCCGCACCCAACGCAGCCTGATCGAAGCTGATCGGAATTTCCAGGTACAGGTCGCTGCCGTTTCTCTTGAACACCTTATGAGGCTTTACAGAGATGACGATGTACAGGTCGCCGTTCGGTCCGCCGTTGACCCCCGGTTCGCCCTGACCGCGGATCGGAATGACGCTCTCGTTGTCTACGCCGCCCGGAATGTCCACGGAAATCTTTACGGTCTTTCTCACCTTGCCGGTGCCCTTGCAGTCTTCACAAGGCGTTTCGTTGATCTGACCGGTTCCTCCGCACTGATCGCACTGGGTCACAGACTGGAACTGACCAAACGGTGTCCGCTGCATCTGGCTGATCTGCCCGCTGCCGCCGCATTTCGGACAGGTCTTTTTCGATGTGCCCGGCTTGGTTCCCTCTCCTTTACAGGTCGGACAGGCCACATACTTGTTGATCTCCAGCTCCTTCTTGCAGCCGAAAGCGGCTTCTTCAAAGGTGATGGTGATGGCCTTCTGCAGATCCCTGCCCTTCTTCGGTCCGTTATTTCTTCTCTGCTGTCCGCCGCCGAAGCCGCCGCCGAACATACCGCCGAACATATCAAATATATCCTCAAAACCGCCGGCACCGCCGAAACCGCCGAAGCCGCCGGCACCGCCAAAGCCCGCATTGGGATCCACACCGGCGAAGCCGAATCTGTCGTACTTGCTCTTCTTGTCAGGGTCCGACAGAACGCTGTAGGCTTCGTTGATTTCCTTAAATTTTTCTTCTGCTTCCTTGTCTCCCGGATTCTTGTCAGGATGGTATTTCATGGCCATTTTCCGGAAGGCTTTCTTTATTTCATCGTCGCTGGCTCCCTTTTTCAGACCCAGGACTTCATAATAGTCACGCTTTTCTGCCATATATATTAGCCCCTTACTTTAACTGATTCACATACATATTCACATACGGAATAACACACAAAAGCCCGGACGCCCGGTTGAGGCCGGACGCCGAGACTTCTGGTTCATTTCATTGATTTATCTTCTGTTGATCTTCTATTTATCGTCGTCTACCACTTCGTAGTCTGCATCAACCACGTTGTCTCCTGCAGGACCTGCCTGGCCGCCTGCAGCGCCCATGTCAGGACCTGCGCCGTAAGCCTGACCGCCCATGCCTGCACCTGCTGCGCCTCCGGCTGCAGCCTGGGCTGCCTGTGCCTGCTCATACAGCTTGGTGGAGATCAGGTGGAACTTTTCGGTCAGAGCTTCGGTCTTTTCCTTGATCTGATCTGCAGTACCGTTGTTCAGAACTGCCTGCAGTTCATCCTTGGCGGAAGTGATCTGATTCTTTTCATCCTCGGTGATCTTGCCTTCCAGCTCCTTCAGAGACTTTTCGGTTTCGTAAATCAGAGATTCCGCACGGTTTCTGATTTCTACTTCTTCTTTTCTCTTCTTGTCTTCTTCTGCATACTGTTCTGCTTCCTTCACCTTTGCCTGAATTTCTTCGTCAGACAGCTTGGTGGAAGAAGTGATGGTGATTCTCTGTTCCTTGCCGGTTCCCATATCCTTGGCACTTACATTTACGATACCGTTGGCATCGATATCGAAGGTAACTTCGATCTGCGGAATTCCGCGAGGTGCCGGTGCGATACCGGTCAGCTGGAAGCGGCCCAGCGTAATATTTCCGGCAGCCATTTCTCTTTCACCCTGCATTACGTGAATGTCTACTGCAGTCTGGTTATCCGCTGCGGTGGAGAAGATCTGGCTCTTCTTAGTCGGAATGGTGGTATTTCTTTCAATCAGCTTGGTAGCTACGCCGCCCAGGGTTTCGATGGACAGGGACAGCGGAGTAACATCCAGCAGCAGTACGTCGTGTACTTCACCGGTCAGTACGCCGGCCTGGATGGCTGCACCTACTGCAACGCATTCATCCGGGTTGATGCCCTTGAACGGTTCCTTGCCGGTGACTCTCTTTACGGCTTCCTGTACGGCCGGGATTCTGGTGGATCCACCAACCAGGATTACCTTGGCGATGTCGGAGTTGGTTACGCCTGCATCTCTCATGGCCTTGTTCATCGGTTCGATGGTTCTTTCTACCAGATGTGCTGTCAGCTGTTCAAACTTGGCTCTGGTGATGTCCATGTTCATGTGGAGCGGACCATCTGCAGTTACGGTGATGAACGGCAAATTGATGTTGGTGGTGGTTGCGCTGGACAGTTCCTTCTTGGCTTTTTCAGCGGCTTCCTTCAGTCTCTGGTGTGCCATCTTGTCAGCACGCAGGTCTACGCCGTTTTCCTTGGCAAAGGTATCTGCCATATAGTTCAGCAGTGCTTCATCGAAGTCATCGCCGCCCAGGTGAGTATCACCGTTGGTAGCCAGTACTTCGAAGACGCCGTCGCCCAGTTCCAGGATGGATACATCGAAGGTACCGCCGCCCAGGTCATATACCAGGATCTTGTGGGAGCCTTCTTCCTTATCCAGACCATATGCCAGGGAAGCAGCCGTCGGTTCGTTGATGATTCTCTTTACATCCAGACCTGCAATCTTGCCGGCATCCTTGGTTGCCTGCTTCTGTGCGTCGGAGAAGTAAGCCGGTACGGTGATTACCGCTTCGGTTACCTTCTCACCCAGATAGCTTTCTGCGTCGTTTTTCAGTTTGGTCAGAATCATGGCAGAGATATCCTGCGGTGTGTAATCCTTACCGTCGATGGATACCTTGTGGTCAGTACCCATATATCTCTTGATGGATGCGATGGTTCTGTCCGGATTGGTGATGGCCTGTCTCTTTGCAGTTTCACCAACCAGTCTTTCTCCGTTCTTCGCAAAACCCACAACGGACGGAGTCGTTCTATTTCCTTCTGCGTTGGCGATTACAGTCGGCTCGCCGCCTTCCAGCACTGCCACGCAAGAGTTTGTAGTTCCTAAGTCAATACCGATTACTTTAGCCATTTTATGTTCCTCCTTTATTCTAGTTCGCAACCTTCACCATGGAAGGTCTGATTACTTTACTGTTTAACGTATACCCCTTCTGCAGAACCTCGGTGACCTTTCCGCTTTCGTACTCGGTGCTGTCCTCGGTCATCACTGCATTGTGGAAGTTCGGGTCAAAATCCAGACCCAGCGCTTCGATCTCCTTGACTCCTGCTTTCTCAAGCACCCCCTGGAGCTGTTTAAAGATCATGTTCATGCCCTCTGCAAAGCTGTCCCCCGCGGCGCCATGCAGCAGTGCTCTTTCAAAGTTATCTATCACATTAAGCAGTTCACTGATGATCTTCTCATTGGCGAATGCATAAATGTCGCTTTTTTCTTTTTCGGTCCGCCGCTTGAAGTTCTGGAAGTCTGCCATCAGCCGCATATACTTCACGTTGAGGGCTTCCTCCTCGGCACTGGCCGCTTTTTTCTCTTCGGCATCCTTCGCATCCCCGGCATCATCGCCGCTCTCCGACGTTTCATCCTTTTCCGGGTCTGCGGATTTTGTTGATGGATCGGATTCCCCGGAAGACTCAGCCCCGCCGGTCGTCTCAGCCGCTTCCGCCTCCGTCACCAGTTCCTCGTCCTGCAGCTCATCCTGCTTCTTTTCTTCACTCATCCTCATTACCTCCACCTTCTAATTTAAATACATGATTCAGATTATCGGTCAGGTATTCAATGATGGACGTAACTTCGCCGTACCGCATTCGCGTCGGCCCGATGACTCCAATCTTGCCCACCATCTTGCCGTCCACATGGTATGTGGCGGTGATCAGGGAGCAGTCCTGCATGATGTCGTCCGGGTTTTCCTCACCGATGGTTACAATCATACCGTCTTCACGTTCCAGCAGCTTTCTGGTGAAATCCTCCTTCTGACTCAGCATGGAGAGGAAATCCCTGGCCTTTCCCAGGTCATTGTATTCCGGAATGTCGAAGATGTTTGTCAGTCCCTCCATGTACAGGTTGACATTCAGCATGTCTTCCAGTGTCCGCATGAAGTTCGGCATCACATTCTCCGCCAGGCCGCTCATGGCCGTGATATCGGTTTCAAAGTTTTCTATAATATTATGGGTCAGAACCTCACTGATGGTCTTTCCCTTATAGTTGTATGTCATGGTCTTGGCCAGCAGCTGCAGGTTCTCTTCCGTGTACGGCACCTTCATGCGGAGGGCTGTATTGGAAATCTTCCCGCTTTCCGCCACGATCATCAGTACCACCGTGTGCTCATCCACCGGGAGCAGGTTGATAAACTTCAGTGTATCATTGTCCTGTGCCGGCGTCATGGCGAAGGATGTCAGATTGGTGATCTCCGACAAAATCGCCGCGGCGTGCTCAATGGTCTTCTCAAACTCGTTGACGTTCCCCTGCAGTCTCTGGGCAATGACCATCTTCTCTTCCTTCGAAAGCTCCTTCTTTTCCATCAGCGCATTGACATATAATCGGTATGCCTTATCGGAAGGAACCCGTCCTGCGGAAGTATGAGGGTGTGTCAGATATCCCATTTCCTCCAGGTCTGCCATCTCGTTTCGAATGGTGGCCGGGCTGATGCCAAGCTCATATTTCTTGGACAGGGTCCTGGATCCCACCGGTTCCGCCGAGCGTACATAGTCGCTGATGATGGCCTGCAAAATTTTCAGTTTCCGTTCGCTGAGTTCCATGGCTCTGCCTCCTGTTCTTCGCAAAATCTGTCCGCCCGGTGCTTTCTCCCGCCGGACGGTTTATCCGGGGTTTCGGGCCCCGGGAGTTGTTAGCACTCATTTAACTGGAGTGCTAATCACTATATATAAGATACACCCCGGCGCCCGGAATGTCAACAGAAAATCAAAAGTTTTTTATGTATTTTCGGTGAAGAAAAAGAGGGGAATGTGAAGGACCGGCGGGGCGGCTTGCGGGGGCGGCACGGTTTGCGGGGGCGGCACGGTTTGCGGGGCGGTTTGCGGAGCCGGGCGGCGGGCGGTTTTCCGAAATCGGCGAAAAGTTTTCTTTTTGAAAACTTTTCCGGCATTTTGGAAAACAATCTGCTCTATGCACGTTCATTCACTTCGCAAAATCTGTTTTCCCGGCTTTTACTCTTAGTATTCTGCTTTTTCTCCCGATTATAACAGAGAGATTCCGGGATCTGGCCCCGAAATCTCTCTGCGGTTTTCCGATATGTGCGAAAAGTTTTCTTTTTGAAAACTTTTCGGCGGATTTGGAAAACAATCCTCGCTCTCAGGAGCAGGAGCTCCTGTCTTCCTGAAAAAAAGCTGCATATTACTGCATAATCGATGCAAAAATATTGGATATTACCATATTTCTTCACAGCCGCACCGTGATGCGGGTGCCGAAGTCAGGGCGGGACAGGATCTCGATAATCCCGCTGTGGGCATCCACGATCCATTTGGCGATGGAAAGGCCCAGTCCCGTGCCGCCCTGACTGCTGTTTCTGGCGGCATCGGACCGGTAAAACCGTTCAAATACATGAACCACCTCAGAAGACTGCATGCCGATTCCTTCATCCTGCACGGAATAAAACGGACGGCCGGCATGCTCGCCGGCGGCGGCCGGCGAGATGCCGGCCCGCAGGACGATGGTGTCCCCTTCCGCGGAATATTTGGCCGCATTCTGCACGAAGATCCGCATGGACTGTTTCAGCATGGCGGAATCCCCATGGACCATCACACGGGCAGCGACCGCCCGTCCGCTTCCACAGGCGTCGGTAACTGGCCGGGCATCCGGACCTTCAAACCGGTAGACATGCTTTTCGTCGATCATGGCTGATTCTTCCATCACATCCCGGACCATTTCCACCAGATCACAGTCCTCGTAATGAA
>JBJESY010000245.1:10509-12326 GCA_051883035.1 Anaerovoracaceae bacterium
GATTCTTCCATCACATCCCGGACCATTTCCACCAGATCACAGTCCTCGTAATGAATGGTATTGCGGCCGCTGTCGCCCCGGGCCAGGAACAGCAGCTGTTCCACCAGATTTTTCATATGCTCCGATTCGTTTTTCAGCGCTTCTATGGATTCCTTCAGGATCTGCTCATCATTCTTTCCCCAGCGGTCCAGCATGTTGACATAACCCTGGATTACGGCAATCGGCGTGCGGAGCTCATGGGATGCATCCGATACGAACCGCTCCTGCTGCCGGTGGCTTTCCCGCATCCGGTCCAGCAGATTATTGATGGCGATCTCCAGGCTCTGCAGCTCCTTATCTCCGGTCACGACCCTGGCCCCCGGTTCCTCCGGATTCAGACGGCTCACCGCCTGCTCCATGGTTTTCAGGTCGATCCGGCCGGCACCGTTCTGTCCGGCACCATTACGCCCGGCTGCATTCTGGCCGGCACCGATCCGGCCGGCACCATTCTGCCCTGCCGGATTCTGTCCCCGGGCCAGCTGCTCCGTGCGGATGGCGATTTCGTTCAGCGGCTTCATTTTCCTCCGGATTGCCTTCGTGGAAAAAAGATTGCCGAAGACAATCAGCCCTTCCAGAATCAAAAGTCCCAGCGCCGGGATTTTGCAAAGTGCAAAAAGCTGCGAAAGCAGATACGGATACTGCGTTCCATCCGCCGTCTCTATGACGTACGCCAGAGTTTCCACGTGGTCGGTTCCGAGGAAATACCGGTTTTCCACCGCCATCCCGGCAGGCACCTGTCCTTCCCACCACATAAAAAATGCGGCAGCTACCAGACCCGCCAGTACTATGTCAAGCACCAGCAGGTGAGAAAACTCCCGCGCCCAGAATTCCAGATTGATGCTCCGGGCAATGGAACTCATCCGGTTTGAAGCCGGCCCGCCGGAGTTTTGCTTTTTTTCAGGTTTCGTCTTTGATGACATAGCCGGCTCCTCTCACGGTATGAATCAGCTTGATGCCGAAGCGGTCATCGATTTTGGAACGGATATACCGGACATAGACGTCGATAATGTTGGTCTCGCCCAGGTAATCGTAGCCGCAGACATCATTCAGCAGTTTTTCCCGGTTCATCACAATGTTTTTATTTACCATCAGGGTGCGAATGAGCTCGTATTCCCGGTTGGTCAGCTCAACGATCTCCCCCTGACAGGTCACCTCGTGGCGGTCGGTGTCCACCGTCACGCCGCAGACTGTCATGCGATGGGTCTGCTGGCGGACACCGTCCTGCTTCTTGAATGCCACCCGGATCCTGGCAAGCAGCTCCTCGATGGCGAAGGGCTTGGTAATGTAATCGTCCGCCCCGGCATCCAGGCCGGAAACCTTGTCCATCACCGCATCCCGGGCCGTCAGCATGATGACCGGAACCTGCGAACTGCGGCGGAGGCGGCGCAGCACCTCCAGTCCGTTCAGCTCCGGCAGCATCACATCCAGCAGCACCAGGTCGAAGCCGCCTTTTTCGGCCAGCTCCAGTCCGTCCCTGCCGTTAAAGGCCTTCGTCACTTCGTAGCCTTCGTGCACCAGTTCCAGCTCGGTGAACCGGGCGATCTTTTCTTCGTCTTCAATGAGCAAAATCTTTCTTGCCATGATTTCTGTGTCTCCTTACTTTCGGAAATCGTCTTACTTCCGGAATCGTCTTACTTTTGGAAACCGTCCTACTTTCGGAAATCGTCTTACTTTCGGAAATCGTCCTACTTGGTGAATTCCTGCTTGATGCTTTCTGCCGCTTCCGCAGCCTTGTCACAGGCATAGTTCACATCCACGGATCTGGTGATGGCGCCTTT
>JBJESY010000246.1:0-12294 GCA_051883035.1 Anaerovoracaceae bacterium
ACTGGTTGTATGCGATGTTGGCCAGGCCGGTCATGCCGGAGTGCATGAAGGTGGAGTCGCCGATGACAGCAACCGTCTTCTTTTCCCCTTCCGGTCCCATTGCCTTGTTGAAACCGTGGATGGAGCTGACAGAACCGCCCATGCAGGTACAGCAGTCGATGGAGGACAGCGGAGGTGCCGCACCCAGGGTATAGCAGCCGATGTCGCCCATAACCGTGCATTTGTTTTTCGCCAGCGTGTGGAACAGCCCTCTGTGCGGACAGCCCGGACACATCACCGGCGGACGTTCCGGAATCGGTTCATCCAGCTTTTTTCCTGCATCCACAGGCCGACCCAGCTTCTCTGCCACCAGATTCTGGCTGAATTCCCCCAGCACAGGGAAGATGGACTTGCCTTCCACTTTGAGTCCCAGCATCTTGCAGTGTTCTTCGATAAACGGGTCCAGTTCTTCTATGACGATGAGACGATCCACTTTCGCAGCAAAGTCTCTGATTTTCTGTTCCGGCAGCGGCCAGATCATGCCCAGCTTCAGGATGGACGCATCGTCCCCCATGACTTCCTTCGCATACTGGTAGCTGGTGGAATCGGTGATGATACCCAGCTTCGTGCTGCCCATTTCGATCCGGTTGATTTCTGTTTTCTCCGCAAAATCCACCAGGTCGGCCATTCTCTGTTCCACCAGAGGATGTCTCTTTCTGGCGTTTGCCGGCAGCATGACGTTCTTCTGCGCATTCTTTTCATACGGAGCGATTTCCGGAACCACTCTTTCTGCGGTTTCCACCACGCTCTGGGAATGGGATACTCTGGTGCACATCTTCAGCAGCACCGGTGTGTCGTATTTCTCCGACAGTTCCATGGCCAGCTTGGCGAATTCCAGGCTCTCAGCAGAGTCGGACGGCTCCAGCATCGGCAGCTTGGCTGCCTTGGCATAATGGCGGGAATCCTGCTCGTTCTGAGAGGAATGCATGGCCGGATCATCTGCCACACCGATGACAAATCCACCCTTCACGCCGGTATAAGACATGGTAAAGACCGGATCTGCCGCCACATTGAGTCCCACATGCTTCATGGCCGCAAAACTCCGCTTTCCGGCCAGCGACGCACCAAAGGCCACTTCCACAGCCACCTTTTCATTGGGTGCCCATTCGCAGTATATTTCATCATATTTTGCACATTCTTCTGTAATTTCTGTACTCGGAGTTCCCGGGTAACTGGAAACCACCTGGCAGCCTGCCTCGTAAAGGCCTCTGGCCACCGCTGCGTTTCCAAGCATCAGTTCTTTCATCTTCCGCACCTCTTTATGTAATCTGATTATACGTATTCTATTCTAACATGGTTTTCAGTGAATTGTAAACAGCTGAATCGCAGAATTTCTGTATTTTTCGCATAATTTTCAGAAAATTTTGAAAATCATTTGACTTTCTTCTCCGAATAGAGTACAGTAGTATTTGACGAATTGTAATATATATATAGTAAGGAGATGCAACCATGCCTATTACAGATTTTTTAGAGCGGAATGCCCGTGAATTCGGAGATGACATTGCGCTTGTAGAGGTCAATCCGGAGAGAAAAGAATCCCGCAGGGTCACCTGGAGGGAATATGAACTCATCGAGTCCACCTCTCCGTCCTATTATAGAAATGAAATCAGCTGGCACGTATTCGATGAGAAGGCCAACCGGTTTGCCAATCTGCTGCTGAGCCGCGGCGTGAAAAGGGGAGATAAAGTAGCCATTCTTCTGATGAACTGTCTGGAGTGGCTGCCGATTTACTTCGGTATCCTGAAGACCGGCGCCCTGGCAGTTCCTCTGAACTTCCGGTACACCTCCGAAGAAATTCAGTACTGTCTGGATAAGGCGGATGTCAATGTGCTGGTCTTCGGCCCGGAATTCATCGGCCGTATGGAACCCATCAGTGAAGAGGTTGGCAAGACCCGGCTGCTTTACTTCGTAGGAGAAAACTGTCCTTCCTTCGCAGAAGACTATAACAGCGCCGCCTCCAACTGCTCCAGCAGAAAGCCGGACATCACTCTGACTGATGCTGACGATGCGGCCATTTATTTCTCTTCCGGGACCACAGGCTTCCCGAAAGCTATTTTACATAATCACGAAAGTCTGGTGCATTCCTGCCGTGTTGAACAGCAGCACCACGGCCAGACCAAAGACGATGTGTTCCTCTGCATTCCGCCTTTGTACCACACCGGTGCGAAAATGCACTGGTTCGGCAGTCTGCTTTCCGGCAGCAAGGCCATTCTTCTGAAAGGCACCACCCCGGAAACCATTCTGGAAACCGTATCCAAGGAAAAATGCACCATCGTCTGGCTCCTGGTTCCATGGGCACAGGATATCCTCTCTGCTCTGGACAGCGGGAAACTGAAGCTTTCCGACTATCAGCTCTCCCAGTGGAGACTCATGCACATCGGCGCACAGCCGGTGCCGCAGAGTCTGATCCGCCGCTGGCTGGCATACTTCCCGCATCACCAGTACGATACCAACTACGGTTTATCTGAATCTATCGGGCCGGGCTGCGTACATCTGGGCGTGGAAAATGTGCATAAAGTGGGGGCCATCGGCGTGCCGGGTTACGGCTGGGAAGTCCGCATCGTGGACGAGAAGTTCCAGCCTGTGGCAGACGGTGAAGTGGGCGAGCTTGCCGTAAAGGGACCTGGCGTCATGACCTGCTACTATAACGATCCGGAAGCCAGCGCTGCTGTACTCCGCGGAGAGCATAACGAGTGGCTTCTCACCGGTGATATGGCCAGAAAGGATGAAGACGGCTTCATCTGGCTGGTAGACCGCCGCAAGGACGTCATCATCTCCGGCGGTGAAAACATTTATCCGGTGCAGATTGAAGACTTCCTCAGCGCCCACCCGAAGATCAAAGACGTGGCTGTCATCGGTCTGGCAGATGAACGTCTGGGCGAAATCGTCGCTGCCATCATCGAAACCGAAGACGGCACCAGTTGTACCGAAGAAGAAATCAATGATTTCTGCCGTCAGCTGCCGCGCTACAAACGTCCGCGGCGCATCATCTTCGCCGATGTACCGCGCAATCCGACCGGAAAGATCGAAAAGCCGAAGCTCCGGGAAATCTACGGTGCTTCCGAACTGGTTGCCAAGCAGAATCAGGCATAAAACTCGCATTCAATGCAGTATAACCGAACCCCCGGCATGCGGTCTCCAAAGACGGTATGCCGGGGGTTCTTTCGCCGATTCAGGCTAATAACTTGCTGTGATGTTGTACTGTGATTTTTAGTGCGTCGATATCGGCCTGCATGGTGTCCAGCCGTTCAATGCCAGACGCGTAACGTTCATAGGTACCCAGATAGCAGTCCTGAATCGTATGAAGCTGTGGAATGACTTCATTTTCCAGTCCAATACGAACCTTTCCGACTGCCTCGTTTATTGAATCCATGTGCTTCTCCACATCGTGCATTCTCAGCTCTGTGTAACCGATTCGCACAGAAAGACCTCGGATGTCCAGATTTGCTTTCTCCATCCCTTCTTCCATCTTTTCCATGCGCTGCTCCAGTTTGTCCATACGCTGCTCCAGTCTGTCCATGCGCGTCTCGAGACCATCCATGCGCTGTTCCAGTCTGTCCATGCGCTGCTCCAGACCATCCATGCGCTGTTCCAGTCTGTCCATGCGCTGCTCCAAGCTGTCCAGTCTTTCTTCCACCCTGCACAGTCGCGGCACAATCTGCTCAAACAGGACAGGCTGCACTTCCTCATACAAGATTCCTTCAATGCGATCCAGTCTTTCATAAATCGGTGCAAGCTTTTCGTCGAAGATTTTTTCAAGCTTCTCATCGAGGATTCTGTCAAGCTTTTCGTCAAGGATCCGGTCCAGCTTCTCATCGAGGATTCTGTCAAGCTTTTCGTCAAGGATCCGGTCAAGCTTTTCGTCAAGGATTCTGTCAAGCTTTTCAGTGAACATCTTTTCGAGTTTTTCATCAAGCATATCCGAAATCGCAGTCAGCAATGCTTCGTTACTCACCCATGCCACCCCCTTTCGCAATCATTTCTGCATCCACTGCGGATTCTATAATCAGTATACCCTCTGAACGGTCCTCTTGTCAACGAAAAGATATTTTATTTTTCACATATCGTTAATTGCCGTTTTGATATTTATTATATTTCCACATACGGCAGGTCCACCACGATCACTGTATGTTCCACCGCCGGAAGAAAACGCTCTGTAATGTCTTTTGTTTTCAGCTTCAGGCTTGCCGTGCTGACGCAGGGGTGGCATCCCACTTCCAGACTTTCTGCAATGGGCCGGTCCATGACCAGCTGCACGCGGCGCTGGCTGTCATTCATCAGACCCATGACGGATACTGCCCCCGGCTGGATATCCAGAAACGCCTTCAGATATGCCGGAGGGGCGAAAGAAAGACGACTGCATCCCAGCTGCTGCGAGAGATATTTGGTCTTGAATATTTTGTTCCCTTCCATCATCACCAGATAAAACTCCGTCTCCTGCCGGTTGCACAGGAAAATATTCTTACAGATTGTTGCGCCCAGGCTGTCGTCGATTTCCCTGCAGGCCTCCATGGTATCCGAAGCCGGATGATCCACCCGCATATACGGGATCTCCAGCTGATCCAGCAAGTCATAGACTCTGATTTCCTTTTCGAGCCGCCCCTTTGTGTCCGCCGGGCGGCCTTTTTCCAGTTTGTATTCCATTCTCTTATCCTGTCTGTCCCACGTGCATCCGCCGGACGCACCATCAGAAAACCCCTGTCGGCACTGCCTGACAGGGGTTCACATTTCATTGAATCTGTGATTCTTATTTTACTGCCTTCTTTGCAGTTTCGCACAGCTGAGCGAAACCAGCTGCATCGTAGATTGCCATTTCGGACAGCATCTTTCTGTTGATTTCAATGCCGGACTTCTTCAGACCGTTCATCAGCTGGCTGTAGCTGATATCGTTCATTCTTGCAGCAGCGTTGATTCTTGCGATCCACATCTGTCTGTACTGTCTCTTCTTCAGCTTTCTGCCGGCGTATGCAGAACGCAGGGAACGCATTACTGCAGGGTTTGCAGCCTTGAAGGTCTTGCTCTTGGAACCGTAGAAGCCCTTCGCCAGTTTCAGAATCTTTTTATGTCTCTTATGTGCATTTAAACCTTTTTTTACTCTTGCCATGATTTCTTACCTCCCTAATACTATTTTGCCATGGAACGCAGCATTCTCTTCAGGTCTGCGCTGGTTAAAACGGTAGCTTTTCTTAAGCCTCTTTTTCTCTTAGCGGCTTTCTTAGTAAGAATGTGGCTCTTGTATGCCTTATTTCTCTTAACCTTACCGGATCCGGTTAATTTCAGTCTCTTGCAAGCTCCTCTGTGGGACTTCATCTTATTCTTTGCCATGATGATTTTTCCTCCTATATAAAATGGGTGATTTGTAACTTATTTGTCGGCTTTCGGGCCGAGAAACATGGTCAGGCTCCTGCCTTCGAAGACAGGCTTCTTTTCCACAACCGCTACATCGGATACGATTTCGGCGAAGGACTGCATTACAGCCATGCCCTTATCCTTGTAGTCTCTTTCTCTGCCTCTGAATCTCAGGCTTACTTTAACCTTGTCGCCATCCTTAAGCAATTTTGACGCAGTGTTTGCCTTTACCTGCACATCGTGTTCTTCAATGAATGTACTTAATCTGATTTCCTTCACCTGGGTCGTCTTCTGCTTTTTCCGGGCTTCTTTTTCTTTCTTCTGAAGCTCGTAGCGATATTTCCCATAGTCCAGGATTTTGCAAACCGGCGGCTTCGCATTCGGTGAAATGTTTACCAGATCCAGCTTCTTCTCTGTTGCCAGTTCCAGAGCCTTTTCCGTCGGCATTACACCCAGCATGGTGCCGTCTGTGTCAATCACTCTTACTTCCTTGTCACGAATTTCTTCGTTGATGAGATTTTCCTTGCTAATGGCTGTACACCTCCTAAAGTCTTCGCTGCAGGTCTGCCTCCCTTACAGCTTCCTGAAATAAAAATTGCGGACACTCGAAAGTATCCGCATTGATACACGCAAAACGTGCAGTTCACAAGCATATCAACCTGTGCCGGCGACGCAGGCCTCACAGGTGAGAAGCGGATGACTTCTTCTTCGTTACCTGAATACTATACCATCCGCCAGTGTATATGTCAAGCATTTTTCAACGAAAACGGGCTTTTTTTCACGTTTTTTCCAAAGAAAAAACCTTTTCAGCCAATCTGTCTGAAAAAAGTACTCTTTTTCCTCGAAAATCCCACAAAACCAACATAAACCTGTGCTACTTTATACACTAAAAGAATCTATTTTTGCGAGGAGAACATCATGGCAAACAACACGAAACAGACCATCGCCCAGGCATACGCCGACTTGATAGCGAAGAAGAATATTGACAGAGTGACAGTAAAAGACGTGGCCGAAGCCTGCGGCATCACGCGGCAGACCTTTTATTACCACTTCCAGGATCTGCTGGACGTGATCGAGTGGTCCATCCGCCATCAGACAGAAAAAATCGTGCAGAAGTCGCAGCAGGAAGAAAGTCTGGAGGACATGCTTTGCACATTCCTGACATCTGCCAGCCAGAATCGATATCTGGCACGAAAAATACTCGCATCCCAGAAGCGGTATCAGATCGACAGTCTCATTATCGAGTCTGTCCGCAGCTGGCTGACAGGACTGTATGAAAAAAAATGCGGAACCGCTGTCTCTTCCGACCGTCAGACCCAGTTTACCATCCAGTTTTATACCTATGCCATCTGCGGCGTCCTGCTGGAAACCGTCATGGGAGAAGACACCGACATCCGACAGAAGGCACAGCAGGTCGTGCAGCTTATGCGCGGCGGCTGCAGCCAGTCTCCTGTAATGTAAGGAGGAACTTTCCATATGAAAGAAGTCAAACCATCAAAGAAGCCGCTGATTTTCTACTATTTCGTCGTTCTGCTGGTGGTCCTGCTGTTTAATATGCTTGTTATGCCTGTCATGACACAGCAGACCGTTACAGAAGTAGATTACGGAAAATTCATGACCATGGCAGAACGTCATCAGATCGGCGAAGTGCAGATACAGGACAAAGAAATATACTTCACCAGCAAAGACGGAGAAACGGTCTACATGACCGGAAAAATGGATGATCCCAACCTGGTATCCATGCTCCGTGAATCCGGTGCGAAATTCTCGCAGCAGGTCGTGAACGATACGGCCAGCCCTCTCATCAGCCTGCTGGGCTGGATTCTGCCGTTCGTACTGTTTATCGCCATTGGACAATACATGTCGAAAAAGCTGCTGGAAAAAGCCGGCGGCGGCGGGAACGCCATGATGTTCGGCATGGGCAAAAGCAATGCGAAAATCTACGTCCATTCCACCGAGGGCATCAGCTTCGACGATGTGGCCGGTGAGGATGAAGCCAAAGAAAACCTGTCGGAAATCGTCGAATATCTTCACGACCCGACAAAATATACAGAAATCGGCGCTTCCATGCCGAAGGGGATTTTGCTGTTCGGTCCTCCGGGCACCGGCAAGACCATGCTGGCAAAAGCGGTTGCAGGCGAAGCCAGCGTGCCGTTCTTTTCCATCTCCGGTTCGGAATTCGTGGAGATGTTCGTGGGCATGGGTGCTTCCAAGGTTCGGGATCTGTTCAAACAGGCCAAGGAAAAGGCGCCGTGTATTGTCTTCATCGATGAAATCGATGCCATCGGCAAGAAGCGTGACGGTCAGCTGGGCGGAAATGATGAACGAGAGCAGACTCTGAATCAGCTGCTGACAGAAATGGACGGATTCGAAGGAAACAATGGCGTCATCATTCTTGCTGCCACCAACCGTCCGGAATCGCTGGATCCGGCGCTGCTGCGTCCGGGACGGTTTGACCGCCGTGTTCCGGTGGAGCTTCCGGATCTGAAGGGCCGGGAAGATATTCTGAAGGTCCACGCAAAGAAAGTCAAAGTTGCGGATGGTGTGGATTACAATGCCATTGCTCGTATGGCTTCCGGAGCATCCGGTGCAGAGCTTGCAAATATCGTCAATGAAGCAGCGCTCCGGGCTGTTCGCGACGGACGGAAAGAAGTCACCCAGTCTGATCTGGAGGAAAGCATTGAAGTGGTCATCGCAGGCTACGAAAAGAAAAACGCCATCCTCACCCTGGAGGAAAAGCGAATTGTTGCTTACCATGAGATCGGTCACGCGCTGGTGGCTGCCTGTCAGTCCCATTCCGCACCGGTACAGAAGATCACCATCGTTCCACGCACCTCCGGCGCGCTGGGTTATACCATGCAGGTAGAAGAAGGCAACCATTATCTCATGTCCAGAACGGAACTGGAAAACAAGATTGCCACCTTTACCGGCGGCCGTGCGGCAGAGGCCCTGGTATTTGATTCCATCACCACCGGTGCATCCAACGATATCGAACAGGCGACGAAAATTGCCCGGGCCATGATCACCCGCTACGGCATGAGCGATGAATTCGGTATGGTGGCCATGGAAGCGGTAAACAACCAGTATCTGGGCGGCGATGCATCCCTTTCCTGCTCTCCGCAGACCCAGGCGGACATCGACCGCATGGTGGTGGATCTGGTCAGCCGACAGTACGATAAGGCCATGACCATCCTGCGGGAAAACCGGGAAAAGCTGGATCAGCTGGCATCCTACCTCTATGAAAAAGAGACCATCACCGGGGACGAGTTTATGGCGATCCTGGAATCCGGTAATGAAACCTCCGCGGATCGCACAGATGACAAAGATGGAGCGGTTTGCGAACAGAAATAAAATTCGGAACAGGTGTTTACTTTTTGTTCGTCTTATGATAAACTGAATATAAGTTTACAGAGGCTGCGCTTCCTGTGAGCGCAGCCTTTTCAATCATATTCATCTTATTATCTTATCGTGTGAATGAAACGGAGTGTGTCAGATGGACAAACTGAAAGAAAGAGAACGTAAAATTCTGAACTATATGAAAGAGGAAATCCGGACGAAGGGATATCCGCCGACAGTGCGGGAAATCTGTGCTGCGGTCGGAATCAAGTCCACCTCCACCGCTCATAAAGATATTGAGAGTCTGGTACGTCAGGGTTATCTGGTCAAGGACCCGTCCAAGCCTCGTGCCCTGATGGTGGTGGATCCTCATGCAGACCGGAAGAAGGCTGCTGTACCGGCCGGTGATGTTTCTTCACTGGATCGGACCGATGTAGTGGAGATTCCTGTGGTGGGTCGTGTCGCAGCCGGTACACCAATCCTTGCAGAAGAAAACATTGAGGACACCTTCCCGATTCCGGCCAGATATGCTGCCGGCGGAACCAGCTATATGCTGAAAGTCCGCGGCGAAAGTATGATCGAAGCAGGTATCATGGATGGCGATCTGATTCTGGTGCAGCAGCAGGAAAATGCACAGAACGGGGAAATCGTCGTAGCCATGATCGACGGATTCGAAAGTGAAGCTACCGTCAAGACCTTCTATAACGAGGGCGATCACATACGTCTTCAACCGGAGAATCATACCATGAGTCCGATTCTGGTGAAGGATGTGAAGATCCTCGGCAAGGTGAAGGGCGTGTTCCGCTATTTCAGCTGAGATCCCGCAACTGACCGCAACTGTATGAAAAGAGGCGTAAAATATGAAAAATAAAAATATTTCGAAATTCATTTCGTCCCTGATTTACATTATCATGGGACTGGCTCTGATTCTGAAGCCGGGCCTGGTGGAGGATGTCTTCTGCTATATCCTGGCGGCTTCTGCCATCCTGTTCGGCGTGGTGAAGCTGATTTCCTATCTGGTGACCCGGGTGGAAACCCGTATTGCGGAGGATACCAACGGTTTTGCCGTCGGCATCAGTCTGATCCTTCTTGGACTTTTCGTGCTGATGAAAAGTACCATGTTCGTTCTGCTGGTTCCGTTCGTCCTGGGATTCATGATTACATTCAAGGGGATTGAAGGTATCCAGAATGTGCTGAATCTGAAGAAGTTCGGTTTCGGCTACCAGAAAGGCGTCATGATTGTGTCCCTCGTAATCACCATCTTCGGCATCATCGTCATGGTCAACCCGTTCTCCACGATGAAGATTCTTCTGGTTATGCTGGGCGTCGGTCTGCTTGCCAGCGGTGTCTTCGACCTGATCGCAGATATCGCCTTCAGCCGCAAGCTGAAGAAAGACGCAGATCAGCAGACGGATAAATAGAACTGAAACTATTTTTTATTCTGGACAGCGGTGCCATGGAAATCAAGGAAATTATAAGTTGATGCGAAACAGCGCAGCCGGCACGCCGGCTGCGCTGCTCAGTTTCAGTGCTTATTTCTTCACCGGCAGAATGCCGATTTCCGCTGCAATGTTCACTTCTCCGTCGGACTTACGCAGGGTCCGGAACAGGTAGCGGCTTTCCTGCTCTACCCCCTTCCGCGGCGGCAGCTTTTCAGACTGGTAAATAGCGATGGTCTCCCCCACCGGCGCTTCTTTGCTGTAGTGGATCCGCAGGGTGGACACTCTGTGAGTTCCTGCTTCCAGTTCCGGAATCAGGTCACACAAATAGTTCAGGTAGTATGTGTTATTCATATGACCGTTGCTGTCTGCATCACTGTAGCTGACTCTGTGCTCCGATGTGCAGGTCATGGCTTCGGCTGCGGCAGGCGGAATCTTGAATTTTCCCGGGGCCGCTTCCTTATATGGTCCGTATTCGTAGCCTGTCATGTCTGCATCCTCTACTGCGAGAATCTTTCTGTCTTCCAGGCTGACCAGGGACCACTGGGTGGATATTTCCACCACCGGTTCTTCTCCACGCCACATGCCGTAGCACCGCAGGAAGGTCGCCCGGCGGCTTTCACATGGCCAGGAAGAAGCGATTACCTCTTCATCCTCATGGATCTCGGTCAGGATATTCATATCCAGCCGGTTCAGCATATACGCCTTTCCTGTGGCAAAAACTTCCTCATAGGACATGCCTTCGGTCCGCATCTGTCCGCAGCCGGCATCCTGAGTGATCTGCAGGGCGCCGGACGGCTTCAGGATCTTATTTCTGTCCACATCGTATGTTCTGATTCTGTAATTCTGCTTGTACAATGCTGTTTCCCCCTATTCTGAAAGCCGGGACATGCCCGGCCCGTTTTATCTGACTCTGAATTTTACCCCAAGCTGTGTCTGTGCAATCTGACGGCAGATGTCCACATCCTGCTCCGGAATCGTGCCTCCCACCACGGACATGGTCACGTCCGGCACATACTGTTTCACTTCTTCCGTAAAACGAAGGATAGCCGGCCAGGCTTCCGGTCCGAACTTCGGATGGCAGAGCCTGTCATACTTTTCTGCAGACGCCGCATTGAGGCTGATGGAAATGGCATCCACCAGTCCGGACAGCTCCGGCGCAGTCCTGTGCCCATGCAGCAGATCGGATAACCCATTGGTATTGATTCTGGTTTTCAGATGGGTGGTTTCTTTCACATACCGGCACAGCTGCAGCACATCTTCCAGCCGTTCCATCGGTTCCCCATACCCGCAGAAAACCAGTTCACTGTAATTTGACAGTTCCCACTGTCCCAGCATTTCCTTTACTTCCTCGATGGTCGGCTCCCGCTTCAGCCAGAGACTGTCCGCATCCCCCAGAGAATCCACCATATCCCGGATGCAGAACTCGCACCGGCAGGGACATCGGTTGGTCATATTCACATAAAGACCGCTGGCATAATCATAGAGCACATCTCCGATGTATTCCATTTACAACCCTTCTTTCTTTCAAATGGTTAGCCTGTGTTCTTTTAACCTATGTTGTTTTTCTCTTCCACGCCGTCCGCCCGATCAATCAGATCGATTACACCCTCGCAGACCGCAATCACCGGCCTGTGCAAAAGACCCAGGAACGCCTGGATTTTGCGAAGAAGCCAGCAGAAAATCTTGTAGCTTCCCTCCACCGCCGTATCGTAGATCCAGATGACCGGCTTCGTAGTGAAGACGAAGACGCACAGCCCCGCCAGGGCGAAGATCATCACGTAGTAAACCACCCAGTTTTCCGGCAGCACGCCGAAGAAGATGGTATATTTCTTCACCAGGTACCGGACGATCAGATGGAAAATATAGACCGGCATGGTGTTCATGCCCACATAGGCCACATAGTTCATTTTTCCCGGCAGGATATTCAGCATCAATACAATCCAGCCGCAGGCCAGACAGAAGATGATGATGCGTCCAAGAATGTCCCAGTACCAGTCGATGCCCAGCTCGCAGGCCGGATTTTTCAGCAGATAGAATCCCACCTTCAGATCCTTCACGCAGAAAGCCAGAATGCAGGAGCACGCCAGCAGCACGATACCCAGAATCCAGCAGTGCGCTTTTTTCAGCG
>JBJESY010000247.1:0-2291 GCA_051883035.1 Anaerovoracaceae bacterium
ATTTTGCCGGTTGCCCGCACCGAAATGAAAGCTGACCACAGGCCCGATTCCCTGCGTATACCCCGCCGAAACCGCCACAAAAATAAAGTCCAGATACATCACCGCACTGAACGCAGCCACACCCTTTTCCCCCACCAGATGCATCAGCTGCAGATTATACAGCGCTGTCGTCAGGGCAGCCGCCAGATTATCCACCATCTCCGACGCCCCGTTACCCATGGCGAACATGAACTCACGGAAAGACGCTTTCGGCCGTGTGAAATGAATCAGCATGCTCTTTCGAAAAAACAGCAGAAACGGCACCAGACCCGTCAGAAACTGTCCCGCCACCGAGGCCGCCGCAGCCCCGGCAACCCCCAGATGCAGAACGCCCACCAGCACCACATCCAGCACAATATTCAGCACACCGCCGCCCACCGTCAGCGCCAGCGCCAGATTAGGCCGGTCCGCCGTCACCAGATACGAATGACAGAGAAACTCCATGGACATGAAAATGCTGCCGGGAATCATGATTTTGCCGTAATCCACACAGTAGGGAAGCAGCACATCGTCCGACCCCAGCATGTAATACAGCGGCTCATCCAGCATCAGGAACACCGCTGCCAGTACCGCCGCCAGCGTCAGGGTCACTACTGTCGTCAGACTCATAAATCCGTTGGCCTCCCTGCCCCGGCCCTCGCCCAGCATCCGCCCGATGACCGCATTGCTCCCCGTGGCCAGCATCACACTGGCCGCTACATTGAGATTCAGCAGCGGAAACACGATATTGATGGCCGACAGGCCCAGACTCCCCACGAAATTAGACACCACAATGCCGTCCACCACCGTATACATGGAAGTGAACACCATCAGCACCACCGATGGCAGGGTGAAGGCCAGCATGGTTTTCGCCCGCACCGGTTTTTCATAAATCGTCAGTTTTTCCAAAATAACACTCCTTTCTGAAACCAGTATACCCGCCGCGTCCCGCGCTGGCAAGCAGTCTGCCTTTTTTTCTTCGCAAAATCTTTTTTCCCGGCTAAATCTTTTTCTTCGCAAAATCTTCCCGCCCGGCGTTTTTTCTGCTACAATGGTTTCATGCGTATGCAATTATTTCAGGAGGTTTACGTTTTATGATACGTTGGAATAATGACTATAACCACACGGCTCACCCGGCCGTACTGCAGGCGCTGGCAGAATGCAGCCGGGAAGGCTTCGACGGATACGGGCAGGATCGCTGGTGTCGGGAAGCTACAGACCGGATCCGCCAGCTTCTCGGACCGGATGGCAGAGACGCCGACGTTCAGTTTCTGTCCGGCGGCACCCAGTCCAATCTGACGGTGATTACTGCTGCCCTGCGTCCGGTGGAGAGCGTCATCTGTGCAGCAAGCGGCCACATCCATGCCCACGAAACCGGCTCCATCGAAGCCACAGGCCATAAGGTTCTGGCACTGCCGTCGGAGGACGGAAAAATCGATCCCGTCCTTCTGGAACGGGAACTGGCAAGGTTTTATGACGATCCGGCCCAGGAGCATCTGACCATACCGAAACTGGTTTACCTGTCCTTCCCGTCGGAGTTCGGCACTCTGTACAGCCGGACAGAGCTGGAGAAAATTCATGGGATATGCCGAAAATACGGTCTCTATCTGTTTCTGGACGGTGCACGGCTGGGCTACGGGCTTACCGCACCGGCAAATGACGTGACCCTGGCCGATATCGCCCGGCTGACTGATGTGTTCTATCTGGGCGGCACCAAATGCGGCGCCATGATCGGAGAAGCCGTGGTCCTCCTCAGCCGGCAGCTGCAGCGGGATTTCCGCTTCTATATGAAACAGCGGGGCGCCGTGCTGGCCAAGGGCTGGCTCATGGGGCTGCAGTTTGCAGTGCTTCTCCGGGGCGGCATGCCGGGAACGAAAGAGGAACCGCTGTATTTCTCGGAAACCCGCCGGGCTGCAGAATATGCCATGACTCTCCGGGACGCCTTCCGCACCAAAGGCATTCCGTTCTTCGTGGAGAGTCCCACCAACCAGCAGTTTGTCGTTTTGAGCGATGATCAGCTGCAGGCCCTGGAAAACGCAGGCCACCTGGTTGAATACATGGACCGAACCGACGAAACCCACCGCTGTGTCCGCTTCTGCACCAGCTGGAGCACCCGTCCGGAAGACATGGAGAAGCTGCTGGCAGATATCGATTTGTTATAAACGATTGGCTCAGATCCATCAACAGGGGAGGCTAATTCCACGTATTTTTCGTTTTTTCGGATTTTACATGGATTTTTTTCTATGCGAAAGGGACTTGCCAGCAAGAATTAT
>JBJESY010000248.1:0-12064 GCA_051883035.1 Anaerovoracaceae bacterium
AAAAAAAGTGCGTTTGGCGTCACTTTGGGCGTGCAATTTTTTATAAGAGGTAATCTTGACATGATCAACATTCTTGCCGTTGGTGCCGGCGGCTTTCTCGGTGCCGTACTCCGCTATCTGGCGGGCATGCTGCCGTTGAGCCAGCCTGCGGGATTTCCGCTGACCACTTTTTGCATCAATCTGCTGGGGTCCTTCCTCATCGGCTTCGTTTCCCAGCTCGCTGCGGACCGGCAGACCGCCGGAGACCCCGCCACGCTGTTCCTGAAAGTGGGGCTTTGCGGGGGATTCACCACATTTTCCACCTTCGCGCTGGAAAACTTCACGCTGATAAACGAAACCAGGACCGGTATGGCCCTGCTTTATATGATACTCAGTTTCAGCGCATGTATCGCCGGCGTGCTGGCAGGCAGCGCCCTGGCCCGGCGTGTGTAATGGCCCGGCGTGTGTAGCAGCCCGGCGGGTCTGACAGGCCTGCCCCGGCATCAGAACACGCCGGTGATAAAGATTTCCAGTCCGATGGCGATGAGAATGACGCCGCCGAGAATGGAGGCTTTGCCGGACAGTCTGGTTCCAGCCTGTTTTCCGATGGCCAGGCCGCCCATGCAGATTACGAAAGTCACTGCCGCAATGATCAGGGAGCAGACCAGTGCCATCAGCAGTCCGTATTCCACAATGGTAAATCCTACCGATAGGGCATCGATGGAGGTTGCCACCCCCTGCACCAGCAGCGCGGTCAGGCCCACCGACCTTTTTTCTTCCTCGCCTTCTGATGGACGAAGGCCCTCCAGAAGCATTTTCCCGCCGATGAATCCCAGCAGGGCCAGAGCGATCCACGGAATCCAGGACTCAAAGGACTTGAAATATTCCACGATGGTGTGGACGCAGATCCAGCCGATCATGGGCATCAGCGCCTGAAAGAAGGCGAATACCCCTGCGATGCTGCACATTCTGCCCCGCTTCATGTCCGGCTCACCCAGTCCGTTGGCCAGAGACACGGAAAATGCGTCCATGGCCAGCCCCACGCCGAGCAGCACACTGTTAAAGAAAAATATGAGATTCCATTCCATCGTTTCTTCCTCCATCCCAATTAATGATTGATCTGATCCAGCATTGCGCATTCCGCATGCAAAAAACCCAGGCAAGGCTGCAATGCCATACCTGGGTCAGTTTCAAAAAATATAGACTTCATGCATAGCTTCACAGTTATACATGAGTCTCGCAAATTAAAGCAAGCCAGGCCCTCGGCCAGTATGTTGACTTGCTGCGCTCACGTCCATCAAAATCCATATTCCCGGCAAAATCCTTCCGGGCAGGCTTTCTTCCTCCGCTCTGCGCTTGCTACTCCCTCATGGGATTTTTTACTGGTATATTTTATCATTCTCTGTTCACTTCGTCAAGATATTTCTTGCTCACTTCCCGGAGGCGGCCGCTCATCTGCTGCATCAGCATGAGCACCTTGGCCGGTCTTTCTCTGAAGTAGTCGTCGAAGGTTTCTGCATCCACTGCCTGCAGCCGGGTGCCTGTCTCCAGGGCCACTGCGGTGGCAGAACGCGGGCGTGCTTCGATCAGACCCATTTCACCGACAAAATCACTTTCTCCCAGCTCCGCCAGCAGCGTCTGCTGCGGTGTGCCGTAGTGGCCGTAAATGCCCACCGTGCCGTGCTGGATGTCATACATGAACGGTTCTTCATCCCCTTCACGGAAAATCACATCGCCTTTTTTATATTCTCCGGGCTTCCCTTCTGCAGCCGGCAGATGTGCGCTGCCGAATGCCTTCAGTCTGGCCATCAGGCCGCCCTTTTCGCCGACTTCGCTGCCGGCTCCACCGGCACCACCGGCACCGTTTTCGGCTCCTTCTGCCGCCTGGCAAAGCTGCAGATAATCCTCTGTAGTCTTCCGAATCCGGCTTCCCAGCTGCTGCATGATGGTATAAATCCGATCCGGATGCTCTTTGAAATACGCACCGAAATCGGCCTGGCTGATTTTCTGGATGCAGGTGTCATCTTCCATGCAGACCGCAGTGGCAGAACGAGGATAGCACTCGATCATACCCATTTCGCCGAAAAACGAGCCGGCTTCCATCTCCGCAACCTTTTTTTCGTTCTCTGTTCCGTATTCTGCGAAGATGCCTACCCTTCCCTGCAGAATGTCAAACATCCATTCTTCATATTTTCCCTGCTGGAAAATCACTTCACCCTTTTTCAATGTCTTTTTTTCCATCGACTGCTGTTCCATGTTTCTTTTCTCCTTTCCTGTCATCGCAGTATATCGTCATCCATCTGTTTCTTCATCGATGTTTCATATGTCGTTCTCCGTCATTTTTTTCTGATACCACTTCTCAAAATCCGCAGGGCAGGCCGTAAACCGCAGCAAAGCGCTGTCTCCCTCCGCAGAGAGTACCTTGGCGAATATATTTTGCGGGGCGGCTTCGTCATCCTCCGCATGGATGGAAAACTGCAGGTTGTCGAACTGCTGCAGCGCTTCGACGGTCTCCATCTGTGCTTCTTCGGAAGACATGGCCACGATGGTGCCTCTGCGGGCCGTTTCATCTCTGTGTTTGTCACGGATCACGTGAAAGCAGGCAGGAACCGGCTCCCGAAGTACCGTCATCGCTTCTCTTTCTCTTTCGCAGGAAAGGTCATATGGAGCGCCGATGGCCGTCACATGGGAAAGTACCAGCGGCTTTTCCACCCCCTTCGGGAAGACTTCCTGACGGGATACCACCGTAACCGGTACATGGATCTGTTCCATGGTCACCGGGGAAACCAGGATCTGTCCGCCTACCGTGTAACTTTCAATCCGACCGCACAGGTTGATATTGCTGCCGATGACGTTATACTTGGTCCGTTTTTCCGAGCCGATGTTGCCGACGATGGCTTCTCCGGTATTGATGCCGATGCCCATCTCCAGAATCGGATAGCCCCGTTCCCGGTTCCACCGGTTGATCTCCGTCATGGCTGCTTCCATCTCAATGGCAGCGGCCACTGCCTCCTCCGCATGGCGGGCCGACTTGACCGGTTCCCCGAACAGAGCCAGAATACCGTCGCCGATGAACTCGATGACGGTGCCGCGGTGTTTCTCGATGATCTCCGTCATCTCCCCCAGATAATGGTTCAGCATGGTCACCAGCCTGCGTGGATCCATGTGCTCGCTCATGGCCGTAAAGCCTCGGATATCGCTCATCAGAGCGGTCACCACCTGCTTTTTTCCGCCCAGCACAAGACCGTCCGGCGTTTCCAGCAGCTGGCGGACGATTTCATCCGAAAGGTATCTGCCGAAGGTTTCACCCAGAAGCTTGTTTCGCATTTCCAGCTGGCTGTTCAGCTGCCGGATCTTTTCCATGGCCTTCACTGCATCACGGAGCTCCGTCAGCTCACTGATGTCGCTGAGTACGACGATGATACCGATTTTTTCCTCTCCTTCTCTGAGAAAGGAGGTCGTGATATTCAGCTGTTTGGTTTTTTCCCCGGTGAAGTAGGAAACTGCATTCCGATGGGTGCTGCTGCGGTCATAGACTGCATCCAGAATGGCCTGATTGAATCCGTCGTTTTCTTCGTACTCGAAGAAGCAGCCCGCAAAGGGCCGGTCCATCAGTTCCGTTTCCTCCCGTTCCAGGATTTCCAGCGCGGCAGCGTTCAGGAACCGGATCCGTCCGTCGAAGCCGATGGCCATAACGCCTTCCGACATATCCCGTATGATGCCGCGCCGCATTTTTTCCATATTATTCATAATTATTCATAAGTACAATTTAATATCCAGCATTATATTTTCTTATGGAGAATGCCACCCTTCGTGTTCCACCTCATGCTCAGCAGACAGCACCCCAGCGCCGCCCCGATTCCGCCAATCACATCGGCGAAACAGTGCTGCCGGGTAAACAGGGTCGACGCGAAAATCAACACTGCGAAACATAAGGTGAAATACCGGTACCATGTCGGTATACCGGTGCACTTTCTGACACCCAGCCAGCTCATTGTGCTGGCCAGACAGTGCATGGACGGAAACAGATTCAGCGGCGCATCCACCGCATAGATCAGCCCCGTAAGCCAGTCCCAGATGCCGCTGCCCGGAATATCCGGCCGCACATTGGTGGTAGGATACGTCAGAAAGATGATTCCGCATATCGTCTTGGCAAGCAGGTCTGCCAAGACAAACCGGAACCATTCCTCCCGGCTGCACTCCCTGGCCGTCAGGGCATAGCTGACAATCCAGAAAGGATAGCTCAGCACATAGACAGAAATCCATGCCGGCTGAAACGGCACCATCCGGTCCAGGGCCGTCGTCACATCGTGGAGCGGAAGTTCCAGCCCAAGAATGATCCACTGCGTACCCCAGTAAATCAGACAGTTCCAAAGGAAACAGCTGATCAGTGGAAAAAAAGCATAAGACGGAATCCACCGTTCAAGATGTATATCATACCAGTTTTTCCATTTTTCTCTCATTTTCATCCCCGGTTCATTCCTCGCTGCGTACTTCCAGCTCCTCAATCAGCCGGTCCACCGCCGCCAGATCGTTCCTTTGGAATGCGGCCGTGATGCCGGCTTCCAGTTCCTGTTTTTTCCTGTCTTTTTCCAGATATTTCTGATCAAAATACTTCTCGTAGACCATTTTTCGGAAGTTCCGGGTTCGCATTCGCCGCACGGTATTTCCTTCTGTCAGGAGCACGAAGTCTGCACAGTTTGCCACCAGATAGAAGTCGTGGCTCACCATGAGCACGGTGCCTTTGTATTCCGCGACCGCCTTCTCCAATGCTGTCTGGGCGTAGAGATCCAGGTGGCTGGTAGGCTCGTCCAGAATCAGAAACTCCGCTCCGGAAATGGCAACCAGTGCAATCTGCAGCAGATTCTGCTCACCCCCCGAAAGCTCGCACACCCTCTGCTCCAGCACCTCTGCCGGGAGAGTGTATTGGCTTAAGAGATCCTGCATTTGATCCCGTGTGCCGAGGCCTGCGTCCTGAAGCACCTGCTGCACCGTCCGCTGCCCGTCGTCGACATCAGTCTGCAGCTGGGACAGACATGCATAGCGTGTATTTCCGTCGATCCGGATGGCAGGGTTCTGGTTTTTCAGAATATCCCGGATCAACGTGGTTTTTCCTGTGCCGTTGGCCCCCACCAGGGCTGCCTTTTCTCCCGCCCGCAGGGTGAAGCTGACATTCTGAAGAAGATCGTGGTCGAAATCCACCTGATAGTCGGTGACCGTCAGGATGTCTCGCGGCTCGATGTCGTTCCGCTCGGCCGGCTCTGCGCCTGGCTTTGCTGCCGGCTCTGCGCATGGGGCCGCGGCCGGTTCGACCTCCGGTATCCGCTCGCCCTCCGGCAGGATGATTCGTGGCTCCCGCACCTCGATAAACGGCGCCTTGATCTGTCTGGCCAGAAGGCGATCCAGCTGAGTCTGCTTGGCATTGACGGACTGACCGATGGTCGGGTTCACCATGAGGGTCGCCCGCTTTCGCAGCCGTTCCACCATTTCCTCCGTCCGGGCAATCTCCTCCTGCTCCTCCAGGTTCTGAATCCGGAGCCGGAGCTTTTCCCGGAGGATCCAGCAGCGATATTGGGTGTAATTGCCGTCGAACTCCTGTAAGTCGGTATTTTCCAGATGGAGGATTTTATTGAAACAGTGGTTCAGCAGATACCTGTTGTGGGTGATCACCAGCAGGGTGCCTTTGTACTCGTTGATCAGCTGGCAGAGGCTGCTCAGGTTGGCGAAATCCAGGAACACGTCCGGCTCGTCCAGCACCAGCAGGTTGGGAGACAGCAGCATTTCCCGCATGATCTGCAGCAGCTTGTATTCGCCGCCGCTGATCTGTGAAAGTCTGGTTTCCTCCAGATGTTCCATCCTGGCTGTGTGGAGCTGCCGGCGGATGTTGCTTTCATAATTGTCGCCGTCCATGGCCTCGTTTGCGTCCAGCAGATTCTGGTACTTCCGGAAAACAGCATCCATCTGTTCGGCGTCCAGGTCTGGGTCGGCCATCTCCTCGCAGACCGCCGCGATGTCCTTCTGGATGTCCAGAAACCGCCGGCTCAGATATTCGAATACGGTGCATTCCTGCGATTTGTCCCGGACGCTGAACTGGCTGGCATAGCCGATTCTGCAGTCTTCGTCCCGGGTGATTTTGCCGTCAAACAGATAGTCCTCCGGGTGGATCAGCAGGTCGGCCAGGGTGGATTTCCCGGTACCGTTGCTGCCGATGAGGGCGCAGTGCTGCCCTCTCTCGATGGTAAATGAAATGTCATGATATAAGTCTTTCGCCGGAAAACCGTAGGAAAGCTTTTCAACCTGAATCATGTTGTTGTCCTCTTCTCTGAAAGATTCTCTTCGAAATAATTCTGTATTAAATAATTTCCTTATTGAAATGGCCTCTGGTGTCCGTCTCCTGCCGGAACAGGGATCTCGTTTCCGTGCCCTCCAGCTTGCCGCGGGCAGCCTTCACCACCTTCGCAACTTCTTCCGGCGATTCCGTGGTGAAGTTCAGTCGGAACGCCTCGATTCCATCGATGGACGGCATTTCATCCAGCAGGTTCAGGATTTTGCCGTTGAGGATGGTGGTGGTACAGTCGGCGTGGTTCAAAATCGGGAAGGTGCCGTACTCGTCCCGAATTTCGTAAGACCGGGTTCGGCAGACACCGCACTGATCCATTTTTTTCAGCGGACAGTATTTCGTAAACAGCAGGGGTGCCCGGCCGTATACAATCATCTCCAGGGCCGGTGCGGCGCAGTTTTCTTTCTCGTATGCTGCAATCAGGTCGCCGATCTGCTTCCGGTTGATCTCATAGGACAGGGTGACCCGCCGGGCGCCCAATCTGTATAGCTCGCGGCAGCTGACGGCATTTACCACGTTGAAGGAGTAGTCGGTGACAAACGGATTGGTGTTGCGGTAATAATAAAGTCCGCCATAGCCGCCGATCAGCAGCTGCCCTTCTTTTTCTTCATATTGAACCTGATTTCTCCGGACGATATTTTCAAAATATACTTCCTGAATGCCGCATCTTACGCAGGCCTCGTACTGTGCCCGGGTGGTAACGCTTGCCGTGAGATACGGTGCTTCTGCCGCCGGGCAGAATGATAATATTTCCTTCGGCACCGGCGTCTGCAGCACCCGTCTCGGCTTGCTCTGCAGCTTCGCATCATATAACCCCTGAACCACCGCCCGCCGTGCCTGGTTCAGCAGTTTCACCGGGATGAACGCACCGTACTCCTCGAACTGCAGATTTTGCAAAGTGAAAACCGTATCGTTCAGTCTGTAAAGCTGCTTTTCCACCTGTTCTCTGGTGGTCGGTTTTTTCTCGGCAGTCTCCAGAATCTCTTCGCTTTCGTAAAGGTAACTGCAGCCCAGCCCCTCCGCATCGATGACCAGATGGGCGTCCGGATATGCATACACCTTCAGATCCAGCGGAAAACGCCGGAATTCTCCCTCCAGCCTATTCTCCAGCCCTTTATAAAACTGATAGTCCTTGGTCTTGTATACCACATCGCCGGTGGAAAGCTTTTCTTTGATCCGGATATAGCAGACGTGATCTGCTTTGTTCATCAGATTGCCATCCCGGTCGTACAGCTTCACCACGGATAAATTCACATCCTCATTGTTGTGATCAATCCGGATGATATCGTTCTGATTGAGCCGCTGCTGCCGGTTCAGGGTAATCTCGTACATGCCGCGGAAGGAACCTGTAATCCGTCCGATCTCATAGCCGAAATTGTTGGGCCGCTGAATGTTGGAAAGGTCCTTCGGATCCTCGTGGAACAGATATCCCTTGGTGAAAGTCCGGTTGAAGGTCTTTTTCAGGTTGTCCTTTTCTTCTGCCGATGCGCTGCCGTCCAGGGCCGCCCGGTATGCCGACACCACGTTGGCCACATAGGCCGGTTCCTTCATGCGTCCTTCAATCTTCAGGGAATCGATGTCCTTCAGCTGGTCGATGCGGTCGATGGTGTTCAGATCCTTGGTGGACAGCAGATAGCTGGTTCCCAGCGACTTTCCCGTGGTCCGGTCCAGCAGCTCATACGGCTTCCGGCAGGAGCCCACGCATCTGCCCCGGTTCCCGCTTCGGTATCCGATCAGCCCGGACATGAGGCAGTTCCCCGAGTAAGACACGCACAGCGCCCCATGGACGAAAATCTCAATGGGTACGTCCGCCTTGCGCCGGATCTCTTTCACTGTTTCAATGGGAACCTCCCGGGAAAGAACCACCCGCTTTGCGCCCAGCTCCTTCCAGAGCAGGGTTCCCTCCAGATCGTCAATGCCCATCTGGGTGGAGCAGTGCGCTTCCATATCCGGGTACTTCCGGACGATCTCATCAAAAACCGCCAGATCCTGTACGATGATGCCTTCCACACCGGCTTCGTTCAGCAGCCGAAGCTGTTCCCGCATTTCTTCGATTTCATCTTCAAACACGATGGTATTCATCGTGACATATATCTTCACATCCCGCAGGTGGGCATAGGCCACCGCCTCCTGCAGGCTGTCCATGTCGAAATTGGTCGAATACGCCCGGGCACCGAATTTCTGCATGCCGAAATAGACTGCGTCACATCCGTTAGCGATGGCAGCCTTCAGCGCTTCCATATTTCCTGCCGGAGCCAATAATTCCGTCATTTTCTACTCATTTCCTCCAGTCATTGACATTGTTACTTCTATCATACCATTTATTATGGGCCTGCGCCATAAAAAAATCCGGCTGCAGCATCTTTTCCGTTTTCTGCAATGCAAAAGGGACGCCAATCACAGATTTTTTTCTCCGCTGGCGTGTATCGATCATCTAGGTATGCTGTGAAATGGAAATATATACCTGCCAGCAAGGCCCAATCCGCATGTCGAAATGGAACATCTCTCTTTTATTTCCAAAATCCACCAACCCCCTGACGTTCCAAAACTTCCCGCTTATAGATTTTGTTGGTAAAAATTCTATATTATGGAACAAAATATGGCATACCTCGAGTATCCAGGTGACGCCATTCGGATCAAAATGACCCGTTTGGCGTCCCTTTCGGCGTGCAGACCCGCGGGTACTCCCATAAGCGAGCCCCCCGTCACGCAAAAACAGCGGCCGATCTGACCGCTGTCTGCTGTTTTTATTTTACTTCGCTGCCGTCCGCCTGAAATACGCTGCAGCTGCCTTTGTTTTTTTCCTTCGCCTGGTACAGCGCCCGGTCCGCATACTCAATGCACAGGGTCAGCGGCATTTCGTCCCGGCTGCACAGCACCACGCCGGCAGAGCAGGAAATAGCCTCCCCTTCCGCCGCAAGCTGGTCACGGAAGCTCTGGCAGATGTCCTCACATTTCTTCTTTGCGACGGCTTCATCCGGCATCCGTTTCAGGATCACCACAAACTCGTCCCCGCCATACCGGCAGAGAATATCGCCGCTCCGTGTTTTCCGTCCAAGCAGTTCAGCAAAGGTCCGTATCATATGGTCACCTGCATGGTGCCCGCAGGTGTCGTTGACGTTTTTCAGATCATCCAGATCGAAAATGCATACAGCCAGCGGCAGATCTTCCTTCCGGAGAGAGGCAAGGGCAGCCTGCAGTCCCCGCCGGTTCAGCAGTTCCGTCATGTAATCCCGGTTTGCTTCCTCTCTCAAAGCGCATTCTCTGGCCTGGCAGGAAGCAGCGCCCACCATCCGTTCGACCCGCCGATGCAGATCCAGCACCGGATGACATTTGCAAAGGAAATCGTCTGCATCCAGCGTCAGCGGCAGTTCTTCCCGCACATCGCATTGCGGCAGTGTGGCCAGGATCGGAACGTGCCAGAACGCAGGCTCCTGTCTGAAATAGTTCATAATCGTGGCAGTGTCGTCCCCCGGCAGGGTCATGCTCAGGATTACCGCAGAAATCCCGTCAGACCCATGCGCACGGATGCAGGCCAGAGTGCTGTCTGCGTCAAAGGACTCCAGAATTTCATACTCTCCTTCAAATGCCTGATGCACCTTTTCCCGGTATTCCGTTTCTTCTTCCACCACCAAAAGCCCCGGCATCCTGTTTTCTACCCGTCTTGCTCTCCGCTGTCTGTCTGCTTCCGACGATCCGGTCTGCACGGGCTGTCTCTTCAGTAGCTTCTCAAAATCCGCCGTCGGCATCGGTTTTGCCAGAAAATAGCCTTGTGCATAGTCGCAGCCTACGGATTCCAGGCATTCCATCTGTTCCCGGGTTTCAATGCCTTCCGCCACCACGCTCATGCCCAGCCGGTGGGCCATATTGATCACATCATTCAAAATACTCAGTTCCGGGCTTTTGGCGATTTCGTTCTGGGTAAACTGGATGTCCAGCTTCAGCACGTCCAGATTCATCTGGCTCAGCATGTTCAGCGACGAATATCCGCTGCCGAAGTCGTCCATTTCCACGATGAAGCCCAGCTTCCGAAGCTGCTCCACAGTGCTGACCAGCTGATGCGGATTTTCTCCGTAGGTGGTCTCCGTAATCTCCAGATGCAGAAAGGCAGGATCAATCCCGTACGTTTCAGTCAGGTTCCGGAGGGTATCCAGAAGCTGGTTCTGATACACATCTGCCCGGGACACATTGACAGAGACCGGCAGTATCTGATTGCCTTTTTCGCGCCAGTCACGAAGCCAGATGCACACCTGCTCCCACACATACTGATCCAGTCGCGGAATAAAGCCGTTTTTCTCGAACAGCGGGATGAACTCACCTGGTGACATCATGCCCCACTTCGGATGGTTCCAGCGCACCAGCGCTTCGGCCCCGGCGATGCAGCCTTCCATCAGGTTATACTTGGGCTGAAACCAGACGGTGAACTGTCCCTCGTTCAGAGCACTTTCCATGGCATCACTGATTTCCATCTCGCGCATCAGCTTGCTGCGGAGAGAATCATCGTACACCGCGAAATAGCGGTTATACTGTCCCTTGATGCTGTTTGCCGCCAGCAGGGCCCGGTCGCACATCTGCTCTACAGGAACGGAAGGATCTGTTATTTCATAAATACCCCACCGCATCACCACGCTCTTCAGCAGCGGAGAAGGTTCCTTCTCTGTAACTCCCCCGAAATTTATCCGGTCCTTTCTCTCCTGTTCCTTCTCCTGGAAACAGAGAATGCGGTCGGCATTGAATCGGCCGCAGAATCCGGCGCTTCCCGTCATTTCCCGGGCAATGTCCGCCACCTCTTTCAGCAGACGGTCGCCCTCCTTCGTCCCGAAGATATCATTAAACAGTTTGAAATTTTCAATGTTGGAACAGACGATGCAGTACTCCTGCTCCGGATTTTCCTGCAGTTGCTCCCGCACCTTCTGGCAGAAATAGTCCATGCTGTAAAGTCCGGTGAGCCGGTCGTACTGAAACTGGTTGACCATGGCGGCTGTCTCCCGCAGCTTGATCAGGCTGGCCACCCGGTGGAGGATCACCTGCGGCCGGTAAGGCTTCGGCACGAAATCCGTCGCCCCATGTGACAGTGCCGCCACCTCGTCTGCTTCACTGTCGCTCTGGGTCATGACAATGACCGGAATCAGTGCCAGCTCCGCATCTTCCTTCATCCGATCCAGGAAGGCATATCCGTCCATCACAGGCATCATGACATCCAGAAGGATCAGTGCAATGCTGTCCCTGTGCTGGTGCAGCACGTCCAAAGCCTCCTGCCCGTTGGCCGCCTCCAGCACCTGATATTCACTGGCCAGAATCTCATGGAGCATCTCCCGGTTAATCTCATTGTCTTCTACGATTAAAATCTGTTTTTTCATTGCCGTTCCCATTTCTTCTTTTGCATCACACAACATTCAACGCACAAGGCGCTCAAATTTGTATACTAATTCATTTTATAGTATAACATATTTCGACAGCTGCATATATATTTTTTTCGCAGATTTCCCTGTTTTTTTCAGCCCCGCCGGGGCATGACGCCGAACGGTCGAAACATCCTCGTCCCGCCCCCTGCAGGTCGGTTAGTTCAACCTAACCGAACCGTTCCCCCATCCCTCCGAAAAAAGAACCCCCTGGGTTTCCAAGGGGTTCAGAATTCCAAGGGGGTTCGGAGTTCCAAGGGGTTTTGGTTTTATTCCCACTCGATCGTAGAAGTCGGTTTGTCTGAGATGTCCCAGAGCACTCTGTTAATGCCCGGCACTTCTG
>JBJESY010000249.1:0-2283 GCA_051883035.1 Anaerovoracaceae bacterium
TGGAGCACGCAGGCATGCGCGCCGCGTTTATGGATGCGGTGGATGCGGCCAGCGGAAAATAGCGTAAGCAAAGCGCAGGAAGCGGGCACCGAAAAAGGAGAAGCGGGCCCGGAAAGAGGAAGCGGGCACCGAAAACCGAAAGCAGAAAAGCGGGCCCGGAAAGAGGAAGCGGAATGGAAAAAAATCTGGAAATACTGATGGATGAAATCCGGCTGTACCAGCCCTGGACGGACAAAGAAACCTGGGAAAAGCAGCAGATTCTGGACTTCATGGAGAAGAATCCGGACTGCCTGTTTCGGGGCAACCGGATTGCCCATATGACGGCTTCCGCCTGGGTAGTGAACCGGCAGCGAACGAAAGTGCTGATGGCCTACCATAAGATATATGATTCCTGGGCCTGGCTGGGCGGTCATGCCGACGGAGAAGCGGACCTGCTGCAGGTGGCCATGAAAGAGGCCTGCGAGGAAGCCGGCCTGCGGCCGGCGGATCCGATCCTGATGAAGGCCGGCCTCCGGCCGGCAGACCAGGCAGTGATGAGGGCCGGCCTGCGGCCGGCAGCCGCCGAACCAGAAGGCCGGCCTGCGGCCGGCGGACCAGCCACGAATGAAGGTCGGCCTGCGGCAGACCAGGGGCCCGCAGCCGCGGCCGGCAGTCTGCGTCCTGTACGGGAAGAGATCTTCTCCCTGGAAACTTTGACGGTGGACGGCCATGTGAAGCACGGCAGCTGGGTACCATCCCACCTGCATCTGAACCTGACCTACCTGCTTGAAGCCGATGAAGCAGAACCCCTCCGCATCAACGCCGAGGAAAACACCGGAGTCCGGTGGTTCCTTTTTGAAGAGGCTCTGGCCGCATCGAAGGAGCCGTGGTTTGTAGAGCACATCTATTCAAAACTGATTCGAAAGCTGCAGATGAAAAAATGGTAAGAAAGAAAGTAGGAAAAAAGCTGGCTGCGATTCTGGCCGGGCTCATGATTCTGGTTCTTTTTCTGCTCTCGCCTTTGTCCAATTATCCCGTCAGTCTGGCGGTGATGAAGGTATACAGCGGCATGCATGAAAAGGAAAGCATCATGGCCCAAAAGGGCATCACGCTGGAAATTCCGGGCGGCGGAATTACCAAAGAAAAGGACTGGTATCCCTTTGTCATGACCTTTAATGACAGCGCAGGCTTCCGACGGTTTCTGGCAGAGCAGCCAGCACCGACCGTCACCGGAAAGGGAGACGCCGCCGGACAGACGAGTGCGTCCGCTGGTCGGGCGGATTACAGCGGCCTGGAACTGACCATACTGTATAACTTTCCGGCCTTTGACCTGTTTGCGGGCTGCAGCCGCCTGTATGATACTGAATCGCCTTATTACAATGGGTTTTACGGTGCGTATCTGGTAGCGGGACAGGTGACGGAGGCGGACGGAAGCCGGCATCCTTACGGGTTTACCGCAGAAGGAAAGCTGGATGCCGCTGCCACAGCCCAGGTGCCTCAGTTCGACTTTCAGAAGCTGGTGCTGGGAGACATGGGCATTGACCGGAATCAGCTGGTGTTCGACTGGGCGCTGACCGGTACCGAAAACGGGGTGGACTTCGCAGGAAGCGGCGGCTGGACCCGGGCCGATGCAGTGCTGACGGTCAACGGCGTTGCCCATACGAAAAAAGAATTCCATCAGTCCTATCTGCAGTACGGCCCGCCGGGGTTTGCGAAGGGCGCGGCCGACCTTGAAGGAACGGGAACCGGCGCAGCCGGCCATGAAGGCGCAGCCGGCCATGAAGGCGCGGCCGACCTTGAAGGGGCGGTTCGTTCTGCCGACAACGCAGCAACGGGAACCGGCGCAGATTTCACGCCGGTGGATCTTTCCGGACGGCTGTACGGAAAGTACCTGCCGGAGTATGATACCTCCATCTTCTTCTACGTGCTGGCCAAAGATCCGGACGTGGTGGAAACGTGCAGCGAGGAGATTCTCCGGAGAAGCCGGGTGGAATAAGCCGGAGCACCCGGGGAGAACCGGGGACACCCGAAATGCCCGGGGACGACCGGGATGCCCAGGTCCCATGGGGCGACCGGAATGCCCGGAGAACCCGGGGATCTTGGGACGACCTGGATGCCTGGAGGGCCCGCGGCACCCGATCCAATATAGACATTTTGCGACATTTGCCCATTGTCAGACGAAAAAAATCCGACGTATAATTAGATATTGCCCGCAGGCACCTGCCGTACCGGAGGCTGCCCTGCGGATTTTTTTTCAGCGGAGCGTGCCAGAGGATTGTGCTCAGCGGAGCGTGCCAGAGGATT
>JBJESY010000250.1:0-12000 GCA_051883035.1 Anaerovoracaceae bacterium
TATGAAAAATTATGTTCAGGACATATGTCCATGAAAAAGATGGAAGCAATACATAAGGGCTAAGGGTCGTTATGCAAGGCAGGAGTATCCAGTTGGATGCCCCTGCCCTTTTATTCTGTATCATTCTTCGTGGTTCTGACTTTCCAGGCTTTCCTTTTCTTCCTGCATTGCAATCTTCTTTTGCAAAAGATCAGGCGGCTGGTCACTTTCTAACAGTCCTGCCTTCAGCATCATTCGTACCTTCAGCGCAAGCGTTATATGAAAAATTACATCACTGTCAGATAAATCTTTCCCGAGAATCTGTGATATCTTATTCAATCTGGAATAGAGCGTATTTTTATGAATAAACAGTTCTGCACAAATTGCCGATGTAGAGGAACAGCATTTAATATAGGTTGATAAAGTCTGCAGTAAATCTGTTCCATGCTGCTCATCATAGATCTGAACCGGCTTCAGATATTCTTCATGAACATCCAGGAGCGGCCCGAAATCTATGTTTTCCTCATGGTCAAAGAAATATTCCATAACACCCAGCTCACTGTATCGGAACGGACGCTTATCAGAGAAATCACGGGAAACGGACAGAGCTTTTTTTGCCTGAAAATATGCTTTTCTCAGTTCCTTCTTGGAAACCGTGTTGCTGATCCCAATACCCTCCAGATTAAATTTAAAGAATTCCCTGAAAAGATTCGTCAGCATATCCATCAGTTTTTGATCTGCCTCAAACTGCCCTGGAATAAACAGCACGATGAAATCTCTTCTCTCGAAAATAAAAAAATTAATGTTTTCGAAAAGATTTGCAATTTTCGAATACAGCAAATTAAACTGCTGACTGGTTAAAAGCTCGTGGAACGGTGAGGTAGATGTATCCGGCCGGGATCGTCCGACCAGAATGACATAATAAGTATCGAAAATTGTCTTCTGCGCCAGACTATACTTTCTCATGAGTTTTTCAAAGTCAATATTCTCCGATTCGATCAGTTCATCCAGAATAAAGTCATAGTATCGGTTGATTACCTGTGCAACTTCAGCAGATTTGCTGACTTCGAGACGCAGAACTACCTGGATTTGCTGTATGATGATTCCTTTTTCCGGCGGAATAATGTCGATGTTTTCATCCGTTGCTACAATGAGATATCCATAGTTTACGGCAGCATCCCGGATTGGGAAAATAAATGTGTGAAGTTTTCGTTTCTTCGTATAACTGTTCTGAAACAGAAACCCCCCAATCTTGGTTTCATCCAGTCCAATGGCAAGGCACGGATAGTTTCTTGATGAGGAAAAATCAAAACCATACAGTGCATGTTCCCACTCAAACGAAGTATCCTCCGAAGAAAATGGCATCTGAAACAGGTATTCCGGAGGAATGTGCGGTACCTTTTGCAGCAAAAAATCTGTTGTTGCATATGCCACGGGCCACTGCAGAAGTTCCATCGCAGTCTGAACAATCCCCTCATTTGTACTTTTCTGCGTCGTGATTTCGTTTACCAGCTTATTCATTATCCGCAGCGATTCAGATGCCAGTTCAAGAGGTTCCCCATAAGCAATTCCATAACACTGTTCTATTGCCTGCGAAACGGTCAGACGTTCTGAAAGTTCCAAATAAGGGAAGGCTAACTGCTCTGACCATTGTCTGATATCGAAAATGGCAGAGTCCGTTTCATAAAAAGCTCCATAGCACGACATTTCCCTCAACTGTGTCAAAAATTCGAGTGTGACAAATCTTCCGGTTTCTTTCGGGAAAAAAATCAACGAACATGGTGTAAACCCATTATTCCCGCCACTCTCTTCAAAGAAAACAAAACGGTTCACACCAGCCTGTATATCATCTGCTGGCACATGGCATGCCGTAAATATTTCCGAGTCAATCAATTTTTCAAGGGTCAGAAGCATATGGACATCCCCTCCATTTTTCATATTACATTATTTTTACTTTTTCTGAACTCCATTATATCATTTCCGGCGTAATGTGTAAACTTTTCAATTTTTACAAGTTTATTATGTCAATTTTGCACCAATGTTTCAGCCCAAATCAAAAACCTCCCGCATGGTTTCCCATTTGAGAGGTTTTTTGCTTCATATGCTTTTCTCTTACCGCACCAGCGGCACTTTCACATCAATGCTTTCCGGTTTCAGTGTGATTTTCGTCACGGTGTCCGGACGCAGGGTCTGTTCAGCGTCAATGCCGTAGAGAATCAGGCACAGCTTATGATCTTTTTTCAAAGTATGATCGGTCGGTACCATATCAAATGCATAGTGGTAGTACTGCCCCGGGAGAATTGCTTCCTTGCTCCACAGGCAAGTACGGTTTTGTGCATTCAGGTGGCCACGGCTGATGACCTTATACTGGGACGGTGTTTCCTCCAGACCGAACCGGAACAGCTCGGTCAGTACCGGCCCATTGCTGGATGCAGCCGGTACCTGTTCTGCCGTAATCCGACAATCTTCCCCCAGATCCACCAGCATTGCACTGAGGATCGCAGTGCCCCGGTCGATGGCCGCATCGAAAGCAACCTTCACACTTCCGGCCACCCGCAGCGTATCTGCTTCAGCAGCCCCGTCAAACGGATCCCAGATCAGCTTCAGGCGGTTTCGGTATGTCGGATCTTCGGAAAGAATCAGCTCATCCCGCCATTCCTTCTGATTGTCCGCCGCTTTGTCATAGACCGTTGCTGACAGGTCATCAATTATCGTTACTTCACTGGCTACACTGCTTTCGCTGCCTTCGAGACCTTCACTGCCTTCACGGTAGTTTACAGGGAATGTTTCATACCCCCAGCCTTCCGGCGGCCAGGTATCGGAAGTCATCCACTGCATCTGGTCCACATTGCTTTCCACCAGGACCTTCGGTTCTTTTTCGATGCCGTTGTCTGCACCCCGCAGGTAGTGATCCAGCCATCGTTCCACCATGGAAAGGGTGCCGGACCCTTCCAGATCATACACATACACGTGCTCTCCCTGGTGCAGCAGCATCTTCCGCTCTACGCCCTGTTTTTCCAGTGCCTGAAACAGCGGAATGCACTGATTGGTCTTTACATTCCAGTCGTTGATGCCGTGGATAATGAACACGGAAGCCTTGAAGTTTTCAATCTGGTTCAGATAATTCCGCTGATCCCAGAAGATGTTGTAATTTCCGCTGTCCCGGTCCTTGGCTTTGATCATGGCAGCCAGGGCCCGGTCATATCCGTCTTTTACCTTCGCATAGTCGGATGGATCCTTGGCCCGGCTGAAACAGTACTTCGCCAGAAGATCGATATCATCCCCCTGCCACTCCAGCGGCGGCACGTCAAGCCCTCCTTCCCGGTAATAATCATACCAGTTGGAAATGCCCGCTTCCGGAAGGATGGTCTCCAGACCCTCCACTCCGGTGGCAGCCACTGCGATACACATGGTTCCCAGATAGGATTTGGCTGACATGGCCACTTTGCCCGTACACCAGTCGGCCCGGATCTCGATGTTGTCCGTCTTGTTGGTAAATGCCCGGGCCCGGCCGCACAGCCAGTCGATGACCGCTTTGAAGGCCAGGACCTCCTGACGGGATCCCGTCAGGGTATACCCTTCCGAACCCAGAGTTCCCAGACCGCCGCAGAATACAGAGGCATATCCCTTCTGATTCAGGTAAGCATACAACGGGGAGATACATTCAAACTCCACGCCCACTTCGCTCTCATCGATGATGGCAGTCTGTGCCATGCCGCAGGTTTCCCGCAGGTAAGCAGGCTCCGCTTCCACCGGCCGGCGGAAGTTGTAGTGCACCGCTTCTTCCGGGATATTCTGCTGCGGATATACCGTAAGCTCCCGGTTTACATCATTCAGGTTGTACCAGTCCTCATTGCAGGTCATCAGGTAAGGATTGGCCACCAGCACTGCCGGCACCTTTCCTTCCAGCGGCCGCCTGATCCAGGCGGCCACTAAATCCAGTTTTCCGTCGCCGTCGGTATCCACCGGCGTTTCGACGTATACCCTTTCAAAAATATAATCCATTTTATTTTGCTTCTTCCTTTTTCTTCTTATTCAGATACTTGATCCAGATCATAACCAGCACAGCGCCGATCACCAGCATTACGGTCACGAATCCGAAGTAGTTTCTGTAACCTTCCCAGCCCGGGTTCTGGTCGATCATGATACCAGCCAGCAGAGAACAGAAGATTTCCGGCAGATAACCGATGGTGGAAATCAGACCGGCTGCACTTCCGGACAGTCTTTCCGGAATGGCACCTTCGTCCATCATGGCCCAGGTCATGGCATAGTTTACGTTATAGAAGATATATACGATAACAAACAGCACGGTGAAAATCATGATGCTGCCGGAGTTCTGCGGAAGCAGAAGCATGCCTACGGTGCCAACCGCCATTACGATGAATGAAATCAGCAGCATTCTTCCGGTACCTACCTTATCGGTCACGATACCGCCGCCTACATTGCCCAGCAGAGAGAACCACCGCTTGGAAGCTGCCAGAGCTGCCGCAAAGGTAACGGTTGCACCCAGAATTTCTGTCAGGTACGGTGTGAAATAGTACATGGACAGGGTGAATACATAGTTGCAGAAGGTTACGAAGCCGATGATCCATACCGCCGGCATTCTCAGCAGTTCGCCGATGCCCTTGAAGGTCACACGGTCGCTCTTTTCCATTTTTTCGTCCTTTACCGTGAAGAATACCAGCACGCCCATGAGGATGGTCAGCACGGAATAGAAAATAATCGCATACCGCATACCTGCAACCTGATCATCCATCTGACCTGCACCGATCTTAAAGACAAATACCGCACCGGTGGCCATCAGACCTGCACCGATACCGCGGCCCCCTTCAAAGAAACCGAAAGCCTTGCCCTGATCTCCGGATCCGGACAGAATACGAACCGCCTTAATGCAGCAAGGCCAGAAAGCGAACAGGGAGCTGACGCCCCAGAAGGCATACAGACATACCAGTGCTGTAAAGTTCAGCGGCAGCAGATGTACGAAGCCTCCCAGGCCGGTACCGATCAGAGATACGGTCAGAATGGTTCTGGTGGAGAACCGGTCAGACACGATACCGCCAAACAGGTAGGAAATCATGCCGAATACGCCCAGGATGCTTCCGAAAACACCCATCTGGGTATCTGTCAGGTTGTATACTTCCAGATATGCGTCATAGTAGTCATACCGGAAATACGGAAGTCCGTAGATAATTGCGCCACCGAAGGCAACGATGATGATTGCCCAGAAGTTTCTGGCCATCTTTTCATCCAGACCAATTTTTCGAAGTAAGTTATTCATTGCTCTTCTCCTTTTCATTTTCTTTCGTCAGATTATATACCTCGGAAAATTTCTTCCGCAAGTAATCCATATAATACCCGGAAGTCAGCGGCTCCCCGGTGGCCCGCAGGGTCAGTTCCTCCGCGGTGTATCGTGCCCCGGCGCAAAATATGTTCGCCCGGAGCCAGTCTGTGATGGCGGCGAAGTTTCCGGTTTCCATGAGGGATTCCAGGCTTCCGCATTCCTTTTCGATGGATGCCGCCAGCTGTGCAGCGGTCAGATCCGCTACAA
The DNA here is from genome assembly GCA_051883035.1 of Anaerovoracaceae bacterium. Taxonomy (GTDB): domain Bacteria; phylum Bacillota; class Clostridia; order Peptostreptococcales; family Anaerovoracaceae; genus RGIG7179. The sequence continues at coordinate 5,528 of JBJESY010000250.1, forward strand.
TATAGGTCGGGAAGTAGCCCACATAGCCTGCTGCCCAGTGAATATCCTGCAGCACCCCTTCCCGGTCATTTTCCGGTCGTATGCCCAGATAGTCCTCATATTTCTGATTCCATGCCTGCGGCAGATCAGAAACTGCCAATCTTCCGTTGATCAGCTCCCGCTCCAGCTCATATCGGATGATAATGTGCAGAAGATACGTCAGCTGATCTGCTTCAAGACGAATCGTGGAAGTGGAAACCCGATTGACATCCTCATAGAGATCCCGCGGCGTCCGCACCGAGAAATCCGGCACGGCCTTGCGGATTTTGTCGAAAAAGTGAGACCAGAAACCCAGACTTCTGCCCAGAATATCTTCGTAGAATCTGCCGATGCATTCCTCCATGGCAAAGGACGGCACCTCCGCCAGGAAGGTTCCCAGCAGTGCCGGATCGATGGACTGCTGATAAATGCCCTTGCCGCCGGAGTGGAGGACATTAAACAGGCCGTAGCGCAGATCCTCCTGCCGGTATGCATTGACGATCCGCACATCCGATGGGGAGCTTGCTAGGATTGTCGGATGGGCTCCCGTATCCACACGGCCTGCGGTGAAGGAAAAGCCCAGATCGGAAAGGATCTCTTTCCACAGGTTCTCCTGCTGCTTCCGGTCTGCAGGCGGCATGGTCAGTCGGCAATGAGGACGGTCTTTTTCCGCCTCCCGGACCTGATCCAGAAGGGCAATCAGGAACGGCTTCAGCTCCTGCACCAGGCTGTCGACTTTTTCCACCGTAAGTCCCTCTTCATAGTATCCCAGGAGCGCATCGTACGGGTCCTTTTCGTAACCCCAGTATTCCGCAAACTTCCGGAAGGTCTCCATAATGTTTTCCAGATAGGGACGGAAGCTTTCGAAATCGTCTTCCTCTCTTGCCTTTTCCCAGACCTGCTCGGACCGGGCAATCAGCTCGATGTATCTGCGGTATTCTTCTTCCGGAATCCTGCTGATGAATCCCGAGCTTCTGGTGATCCGGTTCATCATGGCATTGGTCAGTTCGTCGTTTTTCCGATGTCCCGTAAAGTATTTCACATGGCCGCGGAATGCCGGTCCTGACATGAGTTTGTACTGCTCGTCTGCCAGGAAGGACATAACCTGGGACCGGTATTCGATGCCGTCCGGCGGCATATAGGTGATTTTGTCCCAGTAGATCAGGGAGTTCAGTGTATATTTCAGATATTCAATCCGGCGAATCAGATCCCGGAATTCCTCCAGTCTGGTTTCGTAACTCATGGCTGCGCCTCCTCTCCGTTTGCCGCCTCCGGTTCATCGGAGGCCTCCGCTGCCCGGTTATATTTCCGCAGTCCGAAGAACAGAAGGCAGGCCGCCAGCAGATACAGCACCGCCGCGATATAGTACGCCGTCCGGTAGCCCTCCTGGGTGACGAAGAGGATTTTGCCGGTAAAGGTGCCGCTGAGAATGCTCACGAAGCCCGCCAGGAAATTCACCAGGGATGTGTAAGCCGGCCGCAGGGTTGCCGGAACCACCGACATGCTCAGGGCGCTTTCTGCCGGACTTCCCAGGTTGGCCAGGCCCGCCCGCATGAAGAGGGCGAATCCCACCGCCGGGATCATGGCGCCGCCGAAAGCATCCCCGTTGGCGATGATCAGCATGAACGGCACGGAACCGATGACCGTGAAGCAGATGGTGCCCACGGTTCCCAGCTTTTTTACCACCATCGGCGTAAACAGCATGAACAGCACGATGGCAGCATAGGAAATGGATACCAGCAGGGATGAGGTGGCTTTGTCGATGTGCAGGTTCCGGTTGAGAAATACGGTGTAATAGGAAGTAAACAGCCCCATGGCAAAGGAAATGATGGTCCAGTAGCCCAGATAAATGGCTGCGTCCTTTCGGAACAGCACCGCCAGCACGTCCCTGCCCTTTTCCGTCAGGGAGCGATGATCCTTTTCCGCTTCCGCTGCGGCAGAGGCATAGTCTTCCTTTTTCTCCCGAATCAGCAGCACCGGCACAATGCACAGGGCCGCCAGGATGCCTGTTACTACCAGAACGTCTTCATTTCCCTGAATATAAGCGGACTTCAGTGTCGGTGATACATCCGCAATGTATGCGGTCAGTTCCTTGGCTGCTTCATAAGTGACCCCGGCCCGCAGGGAAAACATCTTCACCACGAAGACGCCGCCCAGGTAGGTGGTCAGGAAATAGCCGATATATCCCATGTAATAGGTTCTCGTATACCAGTCGATGTTGTTCTTACCGGCGCTGGCCGTATAAGCGGCCACATACGGCGCCAGCATGATGTAATGAAGCTGCACGCCGGTCAGTGCCAGCAGAGTGGTGGCATACAGCATGAACTGCCAGTCCAGATACACCACGCAGAACAGGGCCGATGTGCAGGCCGCCGCACAAAACAGCAGCAGCTTTTTATATCCCGTCTTCGGCACCAGCAGCAGCACTGCCGCACTGATGAATGTCGCATAGCCGTAAAAGGCCCAGAAGGACGTGGCGATGGACACCGACACCTCCTGCAGATAATTGACATAGGTATCATACAGCACGCCGCTGACCAGATTGTTCAGCACGTAGCTGATGATGAACATGGTCAGATTCCAACGGTCGCGGCGGGCATCGTTTCTCAGGCTTGTTTCCATAACACGCTCCTCCTACTTCAGATGAAACTGGGTGAAGAACGGGTGGAGGCTGTTGCCCGTCATCGGCCGCTCCGACAAGGCCTCACTGCTTCCCATGCCCGGTGCCATGGCCATGGGCTCCTCCGGTTCCAGCCGCTTTCTGGCCGCCACAACCTCTTCATTCTCAATCTGCTCCAGCATAGCCAGCAAAATCCGGGCTTCCCGCTTCATCTTCTGAATATTGAATTTATGGGTCCGTACCGTAGCCGCGCTGATGCCCAGCTCCTCTCCCATTTCCTTGTTATCCTTCTCCAGATACATGCCTTCCAGAATCTCCTTCTGGGTGTCGGACAGTCCGCTGACCTGCCGGTCCAGCTGCATCAGTCCGCAGAATACGCCGCCGTGGACATCGATCAGGTGCTCCCGCATGGCCCGCTCCGCATTCACCATGCGCCCCCGTGACTGGTAGATCAGGTCTTCTTCATAGGTCTCCCCGCAAAATATGCACGTGCAGGTTCCTTCTTCTGCCGAGTGGATGTATCCGTCGGTCAGTTCTTTCAGCGTCAGTTCCTTGAATTCCATTTGCATTCTGCCTCCCTTCGGCATGCTGTCAGTAGACGTTCGCTTTATTAAACATTTTTATGTTTCGTTTGTTATTAGCTAAACAATATCACAATTCATTTATGAAATCAACAGATTTTTTGCAAAAAAATTCACAAACCGACATTCTGTAAAAAATAATGTGTTTTTCAGCCGTTTGTGGTATACTTTTTAGTGTAAAATGCATTCTATTCAGTGAAACGCATGAGGAGAGATATATGAATTACGGATTTATAAAGACAGAAGCAGTCAGCCCGGATCTGCGGGTGGCAGACTGCAGATATAATACAGAAAAGATCATCGAGGCCATGGAGGCCGCCGGCGAACGTAGTACACAGCTGATCGTATTCCCGGAGCTTTCCGTGACCGCCTACACCTGCGGCGACCTGTTCCTGCAGACCAGTCTGCAGCAGGCAGCAGAAGAGGCTCTGGTGGAAATCACCGGTGCCAGCCTGGGTCTCAATCTGATTGCGGTAGTGGGCGTTCCGCTGGTGGTGGAGGGCAAACTCTACAACTGTGCTGCGGTCATCAGCGGCGGCGAGATTCTGGGCATCGTGCCGAAAACCCATCTGCCGAATTACGGAGAATTCTATGAAAAGCGGTGGTTCACACCGGCACCGGAGGAAACCATTCTCATCAGCCTGGCGGATCTGGAATATGAAATTCCGTTCGGAACTGACCTGCTGTTCCGCTGCAGCCAGATGCCATCCTTTGTCTTAGGGGTGGAGATCTGTGAGGACCTTTGGGCTGCACTGCCGCCGAGCACCTTCCATGCCCTGGCAGGCGCCACCATCGTGGCCAATGCCTCTGCCAGTGATGAGGTGGTGGGCAAACTCCAGTACCGCCGGGAGCTGGTGGGCGGACAGTCGGCCAGAATGCTGTGCGGCTATGTCTATGCCACCTCCGGCAGCGGAGAGTCCAGCACCGACTGCACCTTCTCCGGTGCCAACATGATTGCAGAAGACGGCAGTATTCTGGCAGAGGCCAGACCGTTCGGAGACGGCTTCTGCAGTGCCGAGATTGATGTGGAGCGACTCATTGCCGAACGAATCAAGAATACTACCTTCGAACCCCTGCCGGGTGCGGAGGACGACTATATGGATATTTATTTCGATCTGGACGTGGTGGAGAATGACCTTCGCCGGGAATTCTCGCCGACACCGTTCATTCCTGCAGATCAGACCCAGCGTGCAGAACGATGCGAGCTGATCCTGAACATCCAGTCTGCCGGTCTGGCCAAGCGAATGGAACATACCCACAGCAAGGCTGCAGTGATCGGAATTTCCGGCGGTCTGGACAGCTGTCTGGCCATGCTGGTGGCAGTCCGCACCATGAAGAAGCTGGGGCGGCCGGCTTCCGATGTGTATGCCGTCACCATGCCATGCTTCGGCACCAGCAAGCGGACCCGCTCCAATGCGCAGATCTTATGTGAAGAGCTGGGTGTCACCTTCTGTGAGATTAATATTAAAGATACGGTGCTGCAGCACTTTGAAGATATCGGTCAGGATCCGGAGAATCTAGATGTGACTTTCGAGAATGCACAGGCCAGAGTCCGTACTCTGGTACTGATGGATAAAGCCAACCAGCTCTCCGGGCTGGTGGTGGGTACCGGCGACCTGAGCGAGCTGGCCCTGGGCTGGGCCACCTACAATGGAGATCACATGAGCATGTACGGCGTCAATGCCGGTGTGCCGAAAACCCTGGTGCGCCACATCGTCCGCTATGAGGCAGACCGGGCTTCCGCTGACGGCCAGCAGAAGCTGGCAGACTGCCTGCTGGATATTCTGGACACACCGGTCAGTCCGGAACTGCTCCCGACGAAGGAATCCGGTGAAATCGCGCAGGAAACGGAATCCATCATCGGACCGTATGAAATTCATGATTTCTATCTCTACTATGTGCTTCGGTTCGGCTTCAGCCCGAAAAAGATCTTCAAGATTGCCCGCAAGGCCCTGGGGGACAAGTACACCGATGAAGTGCTCCTCTACTGGCTGCGGAACTTCTACCGGCGGTTCTTCGCCCAGCAGTTCAAGCGCAGCTGCCTGCCGGACGGCCCGAAGGTGGGAAGCGTCACCCTGTCTCCACGTGCAGACTGGCGTATGCCGAGCGATGCCGTCAATGCAGTCTGGATGGCTGAAGTGGAAGAACTGGAAAAGGAATGGAAGAAATAAAACGATATAACCAGGGAAAAGGCCCGGGACGTCAGATGACATCCCGGGCCTTTTCCGATGATATATATCCTTTGTTATCCCTCAATTTTACGTTTGGCTTCTAACAGGTCGGCGTATTTTTCTTCTACGATTTCGTGCCATAATTCGCAGTTATCAAATCCGATATCCTCCGGTACGAAGACAGGATCCAGACCTTTCTTCTTCTGTTCCTCATAGTCCTTCAGGATTTTGATGGACTTCGGGGCCATCAGCGCCAGTACCGGCAGGTTCAGCCAGCACATCAGTCCTACACCCACGTCTGCGTAGTTCCATGCCGTTGTCATATCCTTCATGGATGCAAACAGTGCCAGAACGGCGATGACGATACAAACACCAATATATGCATATTTCTTTGCCTTGTCAGAGGTGGTACTGAGAATGTACTGCACATTGGCATCGGCATAGACTGCGAAAGACAGCAGCGTTGTAAAGGCAAAGAAGAACATTGCAATGGTGATGAACGGGGCACCAAAGCCCGGAATCAGACCGTCTATGGCAGCCTGTACAAATCCAGGACCAGCTTCCACACCTGCCAGACCTTCAAATACAGATACACCGTCTGCAGTGGTTACATTGTAGCAGCCGGTGGATAAAATCATAAGTGCGGTTGCAGTACATACCAGTAACGTATCCACATATACAGAGAAGGACTGTGCCAGACCCTGCTTCGCAGGATGAGACACTTCCGCAGTTGCAGCTGCATGTGCGCCGGAACCCCAGCCGGCTTCGTTGGAGTAGATACCTCTCTTTACACCCATCATGACGCAGGTACCGAATACACCGCCGAACGCAGCTTCCATGTTGAACGCACATTTAAAAATCAATGCGAACATCGGCCCGATATTGCTTGCATTTACCACCAGAATCACCACTGCAAGGATCAGGTAGATGCCGGACATCACCGGAACAACATAGCTTGCAAAAGTACCGATCCTCTTCAGGCCGCCCAGAGTAACTGCAAGGAAGAGAACGAATACAACGATACCTACAACCATAGGGCTGACATCTATATTGATACCCTTAAATGCCGTTGCAATGGCATTT
>JBJESY010000251.1:0-2275 GCA_051883035.1 Anaerovoracaceae bacterium
GGAAAAGGGTGTGGCTGCGTTCAGCGCGGTGCTGTATCTGGACTTTATCTTTGTGGCGGTTTCGGCGGGGTATACCCAGGGAATCGGGCCTGTGGTCAGCTTTCATTTCGGTGCGGGCAACCGGCAAAATCTGCAGAAGCTGCTTCGTCTTTCTCTTTGCGTGTGTGGTGTGTTTTCGGCGGCCACGTTTCTTCTGGCGGAGTTCTTCAACCGGCCGCTGGTAATGATCTTCGCTTCGGAGGATCCGCAGCTGGCGTCCCTGATGATTTCCGGCTTTCGGCTGCTGGCGCTGAAGTTTCTGTGCAGCGGACTGGTGATTTTCACGTCGGGCTTTTTCACGGCGCTGAATAACGGACGGGTGTCGGCGTTTCTCTCCGTAATCCGGACCTTCGTGCTGGAGGTAGGCTGTCTGCTGCTCCTTCCTGCGGTCATGGGAATCTCCGGTGTGTGGCTGGCGCTGCCGATTTCGGAGTCGGTGACGGTGGTGATCTCAGTGCTCCTGCTGGTGAAGTATCGCAGGCGGTACGGGTATTTCGGAGAGTAATTTGCCGGAAAATGAACCGGATAATCTGCGAAAAAATGTACCGGAAAATCTGCGTAAAAATGCAACCCGATTCGGTGACAATCCTACTTATCTGGTGTAGGGGGTGAAAGCATGGAACGAAACGAAAGGGACGCGCAGATTCTGCAGCTGTTTGAACAACGCAGCGAGGAGGCCATTTCAGCGGCGACGCTGCAGTACGGCGGGCTGTGTCGTCAGATTGCCATGAACATTCTGGGAAATGCAGAGGATGCAGAGGAGTGTGTCAACGATCCCTGGCTGGCGGTGTGGAACCGGATTCCGCCGGAACAGCCCCGGTCACTGACGGCCTATATCTGCCGTATTGTCCGGAATCTTTCCATGGACCGGATGGATTATCTTCGTGCCGGGAAAAGGGATGCCGCTGCGACTTCACCGCTGAAGGCCTTGATGGAACTGCAACAGGATGTAAGTGTTACAGATCTTCATCTGGAGTCGGTCAGCGAGGATGTCTTCCGCAATGCGTTCAACGGATTTCTGGCCGAACTGCCGAAGGAGATGCGGCAGGTGTTTGTGCGGCGGTACTGGTTCGGAGATTCTCTGGCACAGCTGTCGGTGCTGACCGGGTTTACGGAAAGTAAGCTGAAATCCATGCTTCACCGTATGCGCAAGGGGCTGCGTCAGCGGCTGGAAGAAGAGGGGGTTGCCATATGAAGGACAGGAAAGACCAGAAGCATCTGAATGATCAGAACGATTTGAAAGGTCAGAATGAGTTGAAGAATCTGCCGGATCTGATGGATTTGGCGGAGGATCGGTACATTGAAGAGGCGGCAGAGTTGGACGGCGTCAGCGCCAGTCTTGCCAATAGGAAGAGGCGGACGCGGCTTCACGACAAATGGCGGAATAGAATTGCAGCAGCTGCTGCCGCAGCATGCCTGTGTCTGGTTCTGGTGGGCGGTCTGCTGGGCGGAGGCCTGTTGAACGTAGACCTGCTGGGCGGAGATCCGATGAGTGGCACAGCGGAAGATCCGCAGCAAAGCGGCACAGCGGAAGATCCGCAGCAAAGCGGCACAGCGGAAGATCCGCAGCAAAGCGGCACAGCGGACCCGGGCTGGTGGATTCCGGCCATCGAACTGCCGGAACCAGAAGAAGGCGTTACTTATGACATGGTTGCCTGTGTTGTATATAAAGGAAATGTCTATGTGGCGAATACCAATGGGTATTACGGAGAAGATGCTGACCGGATTCGCGGATTGATGGACGAATACGTGGGAGAAGCCAAAGGAAACCTGGATGAGTGGTCCACTCAGTCGGACTACGCGGAGGAACTGGCCGGTTCGGTGGGTGGTTCCGTCTATACACTGAAAGGGTATGATCCAGACTTCCGACTTGCCTGTGCCGGAGAGGATGATATCCTGATTCTGGAACATCTCAACGGCATCCACGTCTATAAGGGAGCAGAGATTTTTGACGACCGGCTGCATCTGGCCGAAAACGGGAAGGCTGTTTCCTGTATTGACCATGAGACGTGGTATTATGGGGGAAGGGAAGAAGATGATCCGGTTCCGGTTTCCATTGATGAAGGAGTCTGGAATGATTTCCTGAAGGAAATCAGCGAAGGAACCTTCGAGGACCTGCAGCTATCCGAAATATATGATGGAATCGCAGTTCATCTGTATGTGACCATGAACGATGGTACGGTCAATCCGTTCCGCATCAGCCGCGACGGCTATGTGCTGTATGACGGGCTGCCGT
>JBJESY010000252.1:0-2269 GCA_051883035.1 Anaerovoracaceae bacterium
CCCTTCGGGAGGACCGTGTTTCCTATTTCCACGGCGCAAAATCCGCAGTCCAGGCTCTTTCTCTCTCGCCTCGGGTGTATCTGGATGACGCAGGCACACCGCAGGAGTTCTACATCCTGCCCCTGACGGAGTACGAAGACAGCTGCCAGGTGCAGACCTTCGACGATCTGAGCAGTGCTCTGGAGTTCTATTTTGACAAGAAAACAAGTTCCAACCGGGGACGCCAGAAGGCCCACGACCTGACGAAATCCGTCACCGCGGCTCTGGACAAGATGTACCTGAAAAAGCAGCGGCTTTCGGAGGACATCATGAAGGCGGAAAACTCGGAAGACCTGCGGCTTTTCGGCGAGCTGCTGACGGCTAACCTCCATCTGGTGAAGCCGGGCATGAAGTCGGTGGACGTGATCAACTACTATGACGGCAGCACCGTGACCATTCCGCTGGATGTGAAGCAGACGGCGGCCCGAAACGCCCAGCACTATTTCAAGAAATACGGGAAGGCGAAAACCGCCGTGAAGGAAAAGCAGATTCAGCTGACAGAAAACCAGGGGGAAATCGACTACCTGGAATCGGTCCTTTCCTATCTGGAAAACACTGATGACGTGAACGAAATCGAATCGCTCCGTTCCGAGCTGGTGGAAACGGGCTATGTCCGCCGCCGCAAGCAGGCCGGCGGCTTCCGGGAAAAGAAATACAAACCGGCACCGTACAAGTATACCCTCACCAGCGGGTACACCGTGCTGGTGGGCCGGAACAATAAAGAAAACGACTACCTGACCCTGAAGCTGGCAGGCAACAAGGACATGTGGCTGCATACCAAGGACATCCCGGGCTCCCACGTCATCGTCCAGTGCAGCGGCGCAGAGCTTTCGGAACAGGATATCTTCGAAGCCGCCGCCATCGCCGCCTACCACAGCAAAGCCCGGACCTCGGAAAACGTGCCGGTGGACTACGTGCCGGTACGAAATGTAAAGAAACCGGCCGGCGCCAAACCGGGCATGGTGATTTTCACCGGCAACCGGACCGTCTGGGTCAACCCGGCCCTGCCGCAGACCCCGCCGCAGGCCTCTGGCCAGAAGGCCGGGCACCCGGGCCTGGCATCGCAGACCGGCACGATATCACGCCCGGGCTCGATGGGAGGTAAGCCATGAACGTATCTCAATATGAAGCCCTGTTGAAGCCCTGGAAACCGGCACTCTCTCCCAGGCTGCGGAGGAGCTGGGCTACAGCCAGTCCGTTCTGACCCGGGCACTCAACGCGCTGGAAGAACAGTTCGGCTTTCGGATTTTGCGAAGAGATCGAAATGGCGTACAGCTCACCGCAGAAGGTCAGCTGGTTTTGCCCCACATCCGCACCGTACTCTACGACCAGTACCGGCTGGAGGAGTGCGTGAACGAAATCAACGGACTGCGGGCCGGCCTCATCCGCATCGGCACCTTCAACAGCGTGTCGGCGCCGCCGCTGCCTTTCTGGAGTGCACCCGGCAGTGGCTGGCTGAAAACGGGTACGGTAAATAAGTTTGCACGTGAAAAGGGTACCATAAATAAGTTTGCACGCAAAAAGGGACGCCAAATGAGTCGTTTTGATCCAGTTGGCGTCCCGTATTATGTGATTGGCCTTTCAAGATTTGTATAATTTTTCTTAAATTCCTGTTTATTATATTTTTTCGCATTCTATCCGCGTTCGTATTTGTTATTATATGGAATTATATTCTATTTTATTCGCGGATTGCAATTTTATCACTGTAATATATTCCTATTTTGTTGCATACCTAGATGATCTATACACGCCACAGGTCCTAAAAATCAACCTTTGGCGTCCTTTTCGTGTTGCGCAGCATTCGCTCTTCTATTTCTTCTATTTTTTCCGTCCGATCAGCAGCCGGCCTTCGACGGTGATAGAGTGCACTGTGGTCCAATCCACCTTTGATTTATCCACCTGGAAGAGCAGCGGCGTCATGTGAATGAAAATATCCCGTTCTTCCGGCGTCACAGCAAATGTCCGGGAAACGGTCTTCTGCAGAAGGACTTCAAAATGCTCCGAGAAAACCGCAGCACCCTTCCGTTCTTTATAGTCTTTGTGATGGAGCTGACTGCTGGCCGCCTCCCGCAGTTCTTTCACATGCCCTTCGCCGGGAATGACTTTGATCAGGTAGCCGTCACCTGCCAGAACACGCTGGAATTCTTCATAGTTGGCCGACGTGAAGATATCCAGCAAAAAATCCACGCTGCCGTCTCTCACAGGCAGGTGTCCGATGTCTGCCACCAGC
>JBJESY010000253.1:0-2268 GCA_051883035.1 Anaerovoracaceae bacterium
CTTCGAAACCTGCTCGCTGACAAATGTTCTGCGGTAGATTTTTTCCAGCAGCATCCCCATTTCCTTCGGCACGATATAGTTTTCAATGCCTGCAGCCGAGCCTTCCGCATCAAATAAAAGACGGTTCAGCTTCGTGTCTGTCAGACCGATGTTCTGAAATTCCTCCGCATAGGCAGGAATTCCGAACCGTCTGATTAACAGATTGGTCGCCGCATTATCGCTGATGGAAATCATCAGCTTACAAAGCGTGCGGATATCCACATCCAGTTCGTCGGTAAACAGGGTCAGCGCACCGCAGATGGGAAGCTTGTCCTCCTGCCGCACATGAATCTTTTCATCCATGGAGCATTTTCCCTCACTTGCCCATTTGGAAATGCACATGAAAATGGGAAGTTTAATCACACTGGCTGCAAGATACGATTCCGTTTCCTGATACCCCAGTTCCTCCCCGGTAATCAGGTTTTTAAAATAAAATCCGGTATGTCCGGTCTGCTGTCTCATTCTGTCCAGAATGGACAGTTTCAATGTATCATCCATATGTAAAGCCTCCTCTATCTTCTTATCGAACGGCCAAGCCGGTTGTTTATAATCCGGTCATTCTGCAGAGCCACTTTGCCTCCGATGAGAACCCAGTCAAATCCCTCGGATGGAATCTGTCCGTCTTCAAAGGTAGCGCGGTCCGTTACCCGGTTCAGATCGAAAATGACCACGTCCGCATCACTTCCCGGCAGGAAGTTACCCTTCTGCGGCAGATGCAGACGTTCTGCAGCCATGGTTGACATTTTACGCACCCCCTCCAGCAGAGAAAGTCTGCCGGATGCAAGATACTCGCGAATGAATTTTGCGAAGCTTCCGGATGCCCGAGGATGCCCTTTTCCCTCCATCCGCACACCATCGCTGCCGATCATGACCAGCGGTGACAGAAGTGCCATTTCCACATCGTCCTGTTTCATGAAGTAGCCCACCGTGCCGGTTTCCGGTGCTTCTCTGCGAAGCTCGTCAAAGATTTCTTTCGTACACCGCTGACCGGAATACTTGCCGTTGACAATGAGAATGCTGTCATAATCCGACTGGTAGCTTTCCAGGAAACCATCGTCATAGGTCGTGGCACCGATACTGGTGCTGAAAGCTTCATACGGATAGCAGTCGCAGAGCATATCGATACCCATGGCGCGGTAGCCCTCTATATTGCTGAGAAGCTGCTTCATCTGACCGTAGCCGCCCATGCTTCCGATATGCGAAAACTGTACCTTCACCCGGCCTTCCTGGCCCATTCTGGCCAGCTCGTCCGCCGCATCGAAGACGCCGTCCACATCCATCCGGACATGAGAGGATACCAGCTTGTCATCCTTCTGGCAAAGACGAATCAGCGTCAATATTTCATCCCAGGTGGTTCCCGGCACGTATTTCACACCGACGGAAATCCCCAGGCAGCCCTGCTCCAGGTATCTCTGTGCGGTTTCCTTCATTTCCGCAATGGCCGCAGCATCCACCGGTTTGTACTTATCCCGTTTTCCATCCAGATTGCGCAGATACGTGTGACCAGCCAGCAGGCCAATGTTTACCGGTGCACCGTCCCGGTCTGTGATATCAAGAAACCGGACCGGATCCATCACATTGTCGCCGCAGTTTCCGCCGATATCCAGGGTGACGCCCATCCGCAGTGCGGATTCTGCCATGCCGGTTTCGATGGTGTCGGTAACAGGATCATATTCATCTTCATGCATGTGGATATCGATGAAGCCCGGACAGACGATCCTGCCGGATGCATCAATGACCAGATCTGCCTCTGGTTCTTCCGAAGTGAGAGCGGCAATCTTGCCGCCCTCGATATACAGGTTCAGGATCTGATCGATATTCTGTTTCGGGTCAACGATGTGCCCGTTTTTTATCAATACTCTTCTTCCCACCTCTGACTCCTTTCACTTTTTCGTCTGTTTTCCTGTCTTATTCACATTTCAAGCAGCGCCAGCACATTCTTTACCTGAAGCACCACACCGGTCATCAGGCAGCGCTCATCAATCTGAAAGCAGCTGTTATGCAGCACCGTCCTCTGCTCCGGTGCGGTTTCCGGGCTGCTGCAGCCCAGATGAAAATAACATGCCGGACGTGCTGCCGCAAAATACGAAAAGTCCTCACATCCCAGTTCCGGTACTTCCTCCCGGAACACATTTTTCTCTCCAAGAAGTTCCTTCGCATTTCGCTCCACTGCATCTGTCACTGTATCATCATTGATCAGTGGTCCGTAGCTTTCGGTCACATGAAAGT
>JBJESY010000254.1:0-2253 GCA_051883035.1 Anaerovoracaceae bacterium
GATTTCCTGTATTATCAATATTGACGATTTCTCCGTTTTCAGAAATTGCATTGACAGATGAAATATAGACTTCGGATGAAGATGCTTTTTTCCGTGCCTCCATCACGGTCAGTTCTTCCGGTTTTTCATCGTGCCAGCACACGTCATTATGGGCAGACAGCATGGGATACAGACCCATCTGAAGGACCGTGACCGAACCTCCGATGCCCACCGTTTTCCCGTCGATTGCCTGATTCATATAGGCTGCAGCAGATTCCTTATCACAGAACACATGGACGTGATATCCTTTTTGCGTCAGATTTTCAATGAGTTTTTTCATCCGATTGCCTTTCCCAGCTGCACCAGTTTCTCCAGCTCTGCCGTGTCTTTTTCCAGATCATCTTTTTCGGTTGCATAGATTGGTTCGTAGAACAAAATCTCCCATCCCAGGTATTCGGCGATGCAGTCGAACTGTCCTTTGATCAGTCTGTACTGTTCCTCATCAATCGGAGACCCGCCCGGAATGATGAGTCCCACTTTTTTCTTCAGAAGCTTATGGCCTCTGCAGTAGCATTTATCCAGCACCAGCTTCATCTGGGCGGTAATGCCCCACCAGTAAACCGGGGAAGCAAATACAATCAGATCCGCTGCCACCAGCTTGTCTATCGTCGGATTGGTATCGTCCTTATCCACACAGCCGTTCTGGCATCCGCAGGCGCCGCAGCCCTTGCAAGGCCCAATCTTTAGTTTATAGGTATCGATGACTTCTACTTCGTGTTCTGCTTTTATCCCCTGCTTCAGTGCCTTGATTGCAGTTACGGTATTTCCCTGTCTCGGGCTTCCGTTTAAAATTACAATTTTCATTTTTCTTACCTCCATAGTTATATCTTAGCAACTTTTTCTCAAAGAAGCAACAAAAAAAGGCAGGCAGCGGAAGCGAATTCTCTCGCTTCCGCTGCAATACCTTAAAAATCATAATAAGTTGCTACATCGCTCTCCGCAGATATTCCGCCGTAATCGTCCGGCCGGTTGCTGCCATTTCAGCCGGCGTGCCGGTGAAGACGATCTCCCCGCCGGCGCTGCCGCCGCCGGGGCCCACGTCGATCAGATAGTCGGCCTGCTTCATCACATCCAGGTTGTGTTCAATGACGATGACCGTATTGCCGCGGCATACCAGCCGGTCAAACAGTGCCATCAGCGTCTCCACATCGGATGCGTGAAGACCGGTGGTCGGCTCGTCCAACACGTAGATATTTCCCTTTTTATCCAGATATTTGGCCAGCTTCACCCGCTGCCGCTCGCCGCCGGAAAGCGTGGACAGTGGCTGCCCCAGAGACAGATACGGCAGTCCGACTTCAATCATGGCATCCAGGGCTTTGCGGATTTTGCGGTGTTCACGGAAAAAGTCCCGGGCTTCGGCAGCAGACATGTCCAGGATTTCCACAATGTTTTTCCCGTGATAACGGTAAGACAGCGCCTCCTGACTGTACCGTCTGCCCTCGCAGGCTTCGCAGGTGGTGGTCACCGGATCCATGAATACCAGCTGTGAGAACTCCATGGCACACATATCATCGATACTGTATCCTGCCACCTTGCAAGACAGGGTCTTTGGATTCAGCATGGCTTCATTCCAGCTCTTTTCCGGATCGATGGCCCGCTCGATATCCAGATCCATGATCTTTCCGATGCCGGAGCATGTTTTGCACATCCCGTTGGGGTCATTGAAGGAAAAGTAGGACGCGGTGCCTGCATAAGGCGTACCGATTCTGGAATAGAGCAGCCGCAGCGCAGCGTACATATCGCTGATGGTTCCCACGGTGGAGCGGGCATTTCCGCCCAGACGGGACTGGTCCACAATCACAGAGGCAGAAAGATTGTCGATCTTCTCCACCTTTGGTTTTTCATATTTCGGCAGTCTGCTCCGCATGAATGCCGTATAGGTCTCATTCATCTGCCGCTGACTCTCTGCGGCGATGGTATCGAATACAATGCTGGATTTTCCGGAGCCGGATACCCCGGTGAATACCACAATCTTACCTTTCGGCACATCCAGCGAAACATTCTTCAGGCCTCCTGTTTTTTGTTCAGTCTTATTCTACAAAACAGAAGAAGAATCCGAGAGTCTTGTTTTCCATAGGAATGTGTCTGTTTTATAGGTAAAAAAGACCAAAGGCACTACAGAAATGTCTTTGGTCTCGATGATATATTTTTCGTTTTTTATTCCCAGCCCTTCCAGACAGCCGGGCAGTATCCCACGGTGGCCTGCTTGCCCTT
>JBJESY010000255.1:0-11833 GCA_051883035.1 Anaerovoracaceae bacterium
GCAGAAGGGAATGGATAAAAGAGAAAAAGGTGGATTAAAATGAGAAGTGTGAAAAAAAGACCGGACATCTGCTTGCTTTTGAACTGCAAAACGATCGAGGAGATTAAGGCAGAACTTGAGATTTTTGGTCAGGACTGCCAGGCGGTGCAGTGGTGTGCAGACAGAAATTCCGGCGTAGACCATTACAGCAAAGAAGAATTCGTGCAGGTACTGAAGCTAATCCAGGCCATGTGCCACAAGAAGACCTTTATCTTCCAGTACAGGGGGACGGAAGAGGAAGAAGAAACGACCAACCGGATGCTTCGATATGCCATGGGCACGGCAGATTACATCGATATCGACTGGAAGAACAGCCAGCTGAAGCAGCTTCTGAAGGAAGCAAGAAGAAAAAGAACGAAAACGCTGGTAACCTATCATGAACTGGAGCGCATCCTGACGAAGGAGGAGATTGCCACCGAGTTCATTAAAATGGAGAAATATCCGGCAGACATGCTGGCCATTGTATCTTTCGCCAATTGCGAGGAGGATGCCTATGCACTGCTGGAAGGTGCCTATGCATATAATCAGCTGAAAGGCCATAAGCCGTTTCTGGCCATTGCCATGGGCGAAGAGGGCCAGGCCAGCCGGATCTGCGGCGGCGACTTCGGTTCCGTTATGACCTATGCCTGCGGCAGCCGTTCTACCGCACCGGGACAGTTCAATGCTTCGGATCTGAAACGGTATATGGATAAATACTATAAATAAAGACGATATAAGGACAAGCGAGACAGGATGGAAAACGAAAACATCATCATCATAGATCATTTGAGCTTTTCCTATCAGCGAGAGGAAGAGGAACAGAAGAAAAAAGCGGTGGACCAGGTGAGCCTGACCTTCCGGAAGGGAAGCTTTACAGCCATTCTGGGGAAGAACGGATCCGGGAAATCGACTCTGGCCAAACAGCTGAACGGGCTGCTGCTTCCTACGGAAGGCGTGGTCTATGTGGGCGGGTTTGATACCAGAGAAGAAGAGCACGTCTGGGATGTTCGCCAGACGGCAGGAATGGTTTTTCAAAATCCGGACAATCAGCTGGTTTCTGCCATCGTGGAGGATGATGTGGCGTTCGGTCCGGAAAACCTGGGGGTCGATCCGGAAGAAATCCGACGCAGAGTGGACAAGTCTCTGGAAGCCGTCAATATGGGACAATTTCGAAAAAAACCGCCCCATCTGCTTTCCGGCGGACAGAAACAGAGAATCGCCATTGCCGGCGTGGTTGCCATGAAGCCGCAGTGCATCATTTTCGATGAGCCGACTGCCATGCTGGACCCGAAAGGCAGACAGGAGATCATGTCCATCATCCGGGAGCTTCACGAAGAGGGCATCACTGTCATTCTGATCACCCATTTCATGGAGGAAGCGGCAGAAGCAGAACGAGTCATCGTCATGAACGAAGGAAAGGTGCTCCTTGACGGCAGCCCGGCCCAGGTCTTTTCACAGCGGCAGCTGCTGCAGTCTGTCAACCTGGATATTCCGCTGGCTGTGGAGCTGGCAGGAAAGCTTCGTGAGAAGGGAATTCCCGTTCCGGAACACATAATCAGCACGGAAGAGATGGTAGAATACCTATGTCAATACAAGTAAAGAACCTGACACATATTTATGAGCCGGGGCTGCCGACAGAATCTGTGGCGCTGGAAGATGTGTCGTTTGAAATAGAAGACGGAGAAATGGTGGGGATCATCGGACATACCGGTTCCGGTAAATCCACCCTGCTGCAGCATCTGAACGGGCTGCTGAAACCCACATCCGGACAGATCATCGTGGGGGATACAGATATTACGGCCCGGGGTGTTTCCGTGGTGGAAATCCGCAAACGGGTTGGTCTGGTATTCCAGTATCCGGAGTATCAGCTGTTTGAAGAAACGGTGGCCCTGGATGTGGCCTTTGGACCGAAAAATCTGGGACTGACACAGGATGAAATTGATGAGAGGGTGCGTGAAGCACTGGAACTGGTCGGCCTTCCTTATGACGAGGTGGCGGAACGGTCTCCATTTGAACTTTCCGGCGGACAGAAACGGCGTGTGGCCATCGCAGGTGTGATTGCCATGCATCCGGAGGTCCTGATTCTGGATGAGCCCACTGCCGGTCTGGATCCGAAAGCCCATAAAGACGTACTGAAAATGATTGAAGAGGTTCATCGCAGAACCGGGAATATCACCATACTGGTTTCCCACAATATGGCGGACATTGCCCGTCTGTCCGATAAGGTGATTGTCATTGACAGCGGCAGACTGGTTACGGTAGGCACTCCGTATGAAGTGTTTTCACAGCACGAAAAGCTGGAGAATGTGGGTCTCGCGCTGCCGCCTGTGACCCAGTTCACGGAGACGCTGCGCAGCAGAGGCATGGAACTTTCGGAAACCATTCTGTCCGTTGACCAGGCGGCAGAAGAAATATACAGAGCGCTCACATCGGAAGGGAAAGTCAGACTATGATCAGAGATATCACACTGGGACAGTACTATCCGGGAGGCTCCTGGGTACACCGGCTGGACGCAAGGGTAAAAATCATCGCAACCCTTTTGTTCATCATAGAATTATTCATTGTAGACAATTTCATCGGCTTCGTCATCGCCGCAGCGGCGCTGGCTGCAGTCATTGCAGTTTCCAGAGTGCCGCTGTCGTATATTGTCCGGGGTTTGAAGCCGATCATTCTGATCCTCTGCTTTACTTTCGCCCTGAACATGTTTATGATCGACGGGACGATCCTGTGGCAGTGGGGATTTCTGAAAATCACCAGAGAGGGACTTCGGAAAGCCGTATTTATGGCGATCCGTCTGGTTTTGCTGCTAATCGGTTCATCGATGCTGACTCTCTGCACACGACCGCTCAGTCTGACGGATGGCATCGAGCGTCTGCTTTCACCGCTGAAGCGGATTGGGGTACCGGCCCATGAAATCGCCATGATGATGACCATCGCCCTGCGGTTCATACCGACCTTGCTGGAGGAAACGGATAAAATCATGAAAGCCCAGCAGGCCCGGGGTGCCGACTTCGAAACGGGCAATCTGCTGCAGCGCGCCAAAAGTCTGGTGCCGATTCTGGTGCCGCTTTTCGTCAGTGCATTTCGAATCGCCCAGGATCTGGCCATGGCCATGGAAGCCAGATGCTACCGGGGCGGAGAAAACAGAACCAGAATGCATGAACTGAAGCTGGTGAGAAAAGACTATCTGGCCATCGTCATGATGATCGGATTCCTGGCACTGATGATTGCCGAGTCAGTGCTGCTGTAACGACGATGCGGCAGCAGCGTACCGACAGAAGCAGATTGAAGCAGGCCGAAGCAGCCGAAAAGTGGAAAGGAAGAGAATGCGTCAGAGAAATATAAAAAATCTGGAAGAACGCCTTGCGGAGAATTCCAGTTTTCTCATAGAAGAACCAAAAAACATGAAGGGTCGGTGGCATGAGGTTTTCGCAGCGGGCGAAACAACGGATGCCGGCCGGGACAGACCGGTTTATCTGGAGATCGGCTGCGGAAAGGGCAAGTTCATACTGACCAGAGCCGAAAACAATCCGGATGCCTGCTACATTGCGGTGGAAGGACAGGCCAATGTGATCCTTCGCGCCATGGAAAAAGCCGAGGCAGCAGAATTATCCAACCTGCGGCTGTTTATCGACTATGTAAACGATCTGCGGGACTATTTCGAGGAAGGAGAGCTGGACGGCATTTACCTGAACTTCAGCGATCCCTGGCCGAAGGCCCGCCATGACAAGCGGCGGCTCACCCATCATAAGCGTCTGGAAAATTATTTTCAGGTGCTGAAGCCGGAGGGTTTCGTGGAATTTAAGACGGACAACGACGGACTCTTTGCATTCACGCTGGAGGAGATTCCCCTGGCGGGACTGGAGATCGCCGAGGAAACCAGAGACCTGCATCGGTCGGATTTTGAGAGCCGGCTGGTGACCACCGAATACGAAGAAAAATTCCGTGCCGGCGGTAAAAATATCAACTACGTGAAAATCAAAAGAAAAAGCTCTCTTTAGCAGGCAGGCTGCATGCAACAGTCCGCTGCGGGAGAGCTTTTCCGCTGTTTTTTCTATCTTTACAGATGCAGATAGTCCATCGGATTCACATAGACACCGTCTTTCAGCAGCTCCAGATGCAGATGGGCCGGTTCCAGGGATTCAAAGAGGCCTGTGGATCCGATGCCGCCGATGGTCTGTCCTGCCGTTACAGTGTCACCCACTTCCACCATACCTGCATCGGACAGGTTGGAATACACAGCGATAAATCCGTCATTCTGTGTGATCTCTACGGAGTTCCCATACCGGTCATCGATGTAGACTGCAGTGACAGTGCCTGCTGCCATGGACACGACCTGGGTATCCGCCGGCGCTTCGATATCCACACCGCAGTGAACCATGTACTGATCCAGCGTGACCGAGTAGATGAGATGATCCATGGCATACTCGTTGGTCACGAAGGCGCTGTCATCTTTCACAGGCTTCACAAAATCCACCGGCCCGGCAGTGTTGCCGCCGTCTTCCTGTTTCCGGCTGTCCACAGTGGGAACGCTTGCGGAGGCTTCATCGGAAGGCTCTTCTTTTTTTGGAATCGCAGGTTTCTCTTTCCCGTCTGCTGCTTTCACTTTTTCGGAAACAGGCACGCCGCTCTGGCTGTCCTGGATTTTATTGAGATTGGATTTAATTGTGAAAATCGAAGTGAGGGCAATGACACAGAAGCATAGCATCAGAGCGATGGCAATCTTGTCTTTTTGTTTTTTTCTGTCTGCTTGACGCATAATTTCACCTCCAGTTAATCATAGTATGGACAGAAAAGCATGGTTTCATACAAAAGGAAGCTTGTAAAAAATCAGAACAGATGGTAGAATAGAACCATTATTTCAGAGAATGTGAGAAAAGAAATAAAATCTCAAACAAATACAGGAGGCAGCAATGTCAGATTTTATTTTCGCAGCTCCGCAGGGACGGAAAATTCCAAAGGAAGATAAGAACTTCGGCATCAATAACCGCGCCAAGGCCATGATTGCAGAAAAAGGAAAGGAGCATGTGGTCAATGCCACGCTGGGCGTACTTCTGGATGACGAGGGCAAACTGGTGGTACTTTCTTCCGTCAACGACGTATTTCAGAGTCTGAAACCGGAGGAATTTGCCGAATACGCACCAATCTCCGGCACACCGGGATTTCGCGAGGCGGTAAAGAAAGATGCCTTTGGCAGCTTCGTTCCGACCCGCTATACGGAAGCGGTGGCCACGCCGGGAGGAACCGGAGCCATCCACAGTACCATTGTCAATTACTCCGAAGTGGGAGACAAAGTCCTGCTGACCGACTGGTACTGGGGACCTTATGGAACCATTGCAGGAGAACTGGGCAGATCCATCGATACCTTCTGCCTTTTCGATGAAAACAGAGGATTCAACAGTGGGGATTTCCGCCGCAAGGTAGAGGAACTTCTTTCAGTGCAGGATCGGCTGGTGATCATCCTCAATACGCCGGCCCATAATCCGACCGGATATTCCCTCACCGATGCTGACTGGAAACAGGTGGTGGAAGTCCTGAACAGCCAGCCACAGGAAAAGAGAATCACTCTTCTGGCCGATGTGGCGTATCTGGACTTCGCGGGAGATGGAGAAGCATACCGCAGCTTCCTTCCGATTCTGGAGACGCTGAAGCCGCATATTCTGCCGATCATCGGCTACAGCCTGTCCAAATCCTATACCATGTACGGCATGCGCTGCGGCGCCATGATCTGTATGGCTCCGACACCGGAAATCGCAGCAGAATTCAAGAGCGTCTGCGAATATTCTGCCAGAGCCGCATGGTCTAACTGTAATCGGAGCGGCCAGGTGATTCTGACGAAGATTTATGAAGATCCGCAGCTGCTGGCAAAGGTCCAGGTAGAAAGAGCCGGATTCCGGGATATGCTCCTTCGCCGTGGGAAAGCTTTTGAGGCTGCTGCAGCAGAGGCAGGGCTGGAAATCGTGCCGTTTGACGCGGGATTTTTCACCTCTGTACCATGCAGTAAACCGGAAGAAGCGGCGGCCTGTCTGGAGCAGGAGGGAATTTTCCTTATTCCGCTGGCAAAAGGCCTCCGCATCAGTGTGGCATCGGTGCCGGAAGACGTGTGCCGCATGCTTCCTGCAAAGATTCTGGGAGCAATCCGCAAGGTGGAAGGCTGAACCATACAATTTTTTTCGTGGATCCTGCGTCGAATCGTGCCGCATTCTGTCGTAAGATGCTGTATTATGACGAATTCCGTCGAGCCATGGCAGACCGTGACGAATTCTGCTGAATTTTTCTTTCCGTAAAAAATGTAATTTATGGTAGAATCATGTTGCAAAGGGAAATGGGGAAGGAGATACTATGGCTGCAGAACGTACGCAGGGAATTTCATTCAACATTTGTCAGAAGATCGGCGTGATTACCAACTATCAGACCGGATGGAAAAAAGAAATGAATCTGGTGGAGTGGAACGACGGGCCGGCGAAAATCGATATCCGGGACTGGGATCCGAGCCATACCCACATGGGGAAGGGAATTACCCTGTACCGGGAAGAAGCCGACCGGCTGCGGTGGATCCTGTACCGCTATTTCACCGGAAAGGGTGCGGAAAAGGATCCGGAAGAAATCCAGGAATCCGGTGTGGCGGAAGAAGTCGCCGTGGAGGAAGCTGCGGAGCAAGTTGCTGTGTCGGAAGAAGCAAATGCGGAAGAACTGGATACGGCGGCAGAAATGCCGGATTTTCCTGAACCGGAGGAAATGCCGGATGCACCTGTGTCGGAAGAGGTCGAGGAGGCACTCCGACCGTCAGAAGAATCATTCTGAGAAGAAGAGGCTGCGCCCCGATGAAACATCATGGGGGTGCGGCCCTCTTTGTTTTTATGTGTGAAGACGTCCGTCCCGGAACAGAAAAGAAATTCCGTATAATGAGGCCAGACCCACCACAGCATAAATGATTCTGGTGATTATTACAAGGTTGGTGCCGAAGATGGATGCTACAAGGTTGTAGTTGAAGAATCCAATCAGACCCCAGTTGATACCGCCTATGATCATCAGGATGAGAATCAGTTTTTTCAAAGTTATCACTCCTTTCAGCATGTATTTTAACCAAAAAGGGAAAAAGTATGATATAATATATACCAGCTATGCGCAAAAAGCCGAGCAAAAAAATTTTGCAGGGGGAAACAGACATGGTAATCAAATTAAAACTTCAGCCGAGAGATGCGTGGATTGAGGTGACCGAAGAACCGGGAACAACGGTCGAAGCACTTTACCGGAAATATGAAAGTCAGCTGCCTTATACCGTTCTGGCAGCCAAGGTGAACGGCACTGTGGAACGTCTTACGTGGAGACTGGAGGAAGATTCCACCGTGGAGCTTCTGGACATGCGGACCCAGGCGGCGAATCTGATTTATCAGAACAGCCTGATTATGCTGTACCTGAAAGCGGTGGATGATGTGCTGGGACATGTAGAGGTGGATATTGAGAATGCGCTGAACAAGGGGCTTTTTACGGAAGTGAAGAGAAAAGAACCGGTGACGGCTGCGGAAGTTCATCAGATTGAAAAAAGAATGCATCAGCTGGTAAAGGAAGATATTCCTGTGAAGCGGGAGAAGCTTCTGCTGGAAGAGGCAGAGGAGCTTTTCATCAGAACCGGACAGCCGGAAAAGAATGAGCTGCTCCGGGCTGCAAGAATGCGGAAACGGCTGAAGCGCATTCCGTTTTATTCCATTGATGGCTATAAGGACTTCTTTTACGGACAGATGGTGCCGTCCACAGGTTATATTCAATATTTTCAGCTGCGAAAATACCGCAGAGGGATTTTGCTCCGGTTCCCGCATCCGTCGGCACCGGACCGGATTCCGGAATATGTGGATGAAAAGCTGCTGTATCAGACCTTCGGGGAACAGAACCGTTGGGGAAGGCTCATGGGGATCAGTTATGTATCCGACCTGAACCGCAAGATTGAAGAGGGGAAGGCCAAGGAACTGATTCAGCTTTCAGAGGCGCTTCACGAGAGGAGAATCGTGGAGATTGCAGACATGATCACGAAGCAGAAAAAGCGGATTGTGCTGATTGCAGGCCCGTCCTCTTCCGGGAAGACCACATTCGCCCAGAGACTCTGCATTCAGCTGCGGGTAAACGGGCTGGATCCGCTGTATATGGGAACCGATGACTATTTCGTGGAGCGGGAGCAGACACCGCTGGATGAGTATGGAGAGAAGGACTATGAAAACCTGGGTGCAGTGGACATTCATCTGTTCAATCAGAACATGAATGATCTGCTGGCAGGAAAGACTGTAGATCTTCCGACCTTTGACTTCATTACCGGTCATAAGGAATTCGGGAAGCGGATCACTTCCATCGGACCGAATCAGCCCATCGTCATCGAGGGGATTCATGCACTGAACGAGGATCTGACGCTGGAGATTCCGCAGGAAGCCAAGTTCAAGATTTATATCAGTCCGCTGACGCAGCTGAACATCGACAGCCACAACCGGATCGTCACAACGGATCACAGAATGCTGCGGCGTATGGTGCGGGATTACAAATACAGAGGCCATTCGGCACAGAACACCATCAAAAGCTGGCCGAAGGTCAGAGCCGGAGAGGATAAGAATATATTCCCATACAGCAATGAAGCGGATGTGCTGTTCAATTCGGTGCATCTCTATGAAATCAGTGTATTGAAAAAATATGCTGAACCGCTGCTTCTGGATATCCGGCCGGACGAGCCGGAATACAGCGAGGCTGTGCGGATGCTGAATTTCCTCCGGTTCTTCCGGGCCATTGAGGATGATTCGGTGATCGTGAATAATTCGATTCTGCGGGAATTCATCGGCGGAAGCATTTTCGTCGACTGAACCAGTGGATGGTTCGAAACAGGAGAGAGAAAGTATGGCAGACATAACAGTTATTGGAGGCATCAACATTGATATTGAAGGAAGTCCGTTCCGACCGCTGGTGATGGGGGACTCTAACCCGGGGCAGATCCGACTTTCCTTTGGCGGTGTTGGGCGAAACATTACAGAGAACGCAGCGAGAGCCGGTGGACATGTGGCTATGCTCTCTGTAGTGGGAGACGATTTCATGGGACAGAGTGCAGTGCAGCAGCTGTCGGAACTGGGAGTGGATACCAGCGGAATTGTTACGCTGAAGGGGAGAACTTCTTCCATGTATCTGTCCCTGCTGAATCATCAGCATGACATGGAGCTTGCAGTATCCGATATGGAGATTCTGGATGCTTTAACGACAGAGGTTCTGCAGCAAAATGAAAAGCTGCTTGCCTCTTCGCAGGCTGTGGCCCTGGACGGCAATCTGGATGAAGTCCTTTTGGGGCAAGCCATTCAGATGCTGGAAGGCAAGAAACTGTTTTTTGATCCGGTATCTGCCAATAAGGCAGTGAAGGGGAAAAAGGATATCGGTAAGTTTTATTCCATCAAACCGAACCGAATCGAGGCGGAAGTCCTTTCCGGCATAAGTATTGAAACGGAAGAAGACCTGTACCGGGCGGCAGACTGGTTTCTGACACAGGGCGTGCGGCAGGTTTTCATTACCCTGAACCGGGACGGTGTATTTTTCTGCGACGAAAAAAACCGTGGAATCATTCGTCCGCAGGCCGTAAACCTGGTCAGCGCCACCGGCGCGGGGGACAGCTTTTCTGCCATGATTTTGCTTGGCATGGCAGAGGGAAGACATATAGAAGAAACTGCCAGAATGGGCATGGCGGCAGCGTCCATTGCCATGGAAAGCCCGTCGGCAGTCAATGAAAAAATAAACAGAGAAGAAATTATGAGGAGGATGAAACATGTTTAAGAAATTTATGGATATCAATCCGGAAGTAGAAAAAGCACTGGAAGAGGGTACCCCGGTCATCGCACTGGAATCTACCATCATTTCCCACGGTATGCCTTACCCGAAAAATGTAGAGACTGCCCTGGCGGTGGAAGACGTAATCCGAAAGAATGGTGCGGTGCCAGCTACCATCGGCATCATCAAAGGCAGAATCAAAATCGGTCTGACGAAGGATGAAGTGGAATATATGGCTACCGCAAAGAATGTGCTGAAAGTCAGCCGCAGAGACTTCCCACTGGTGATTGCACAGGAGGCAGACGGTGCCACCACGGTTGCCGGCACCATGATTGCTGCCAATATGGCAGGAATCCGGCTCTTTGTCACCGGCGGTATCGGCGGCGTACACCGGGGAGCAGGGGAAAGCTTTGATATTTCCGCCGATCTGGAAGAACTGAAGATGACCGATGTGACGGTAGTCTGTGCCGGTGTGAAATCGATTCTGGATATCGGGGCCACACTGGAATATCTGGAAACAGCAGGTGTGCCTGTGATCACCTACGGTGCCGATGAATTTCCTGCCTTCTTCAGCAGAAAGAGCGGTTTCCCTGCAGAATGTCGTCTGGACAGCGTAGAAGAAATTGCTGCGCTGATCAATGCAAAGGACGAACTGGGACTGAAGGGCGGCGTTCTGGTAGCAAACCCAATTCCAGAGGATAAGGAAATTCCGTTTGATGAAATCGATGTGGTGATTCAGCAGGCACTGAGAGAATGCGAAGAGCAGGGTATCAAAGGCAAACGGATCACGCCGTTCCTGTTATCCAGAGTGAAGGATCTGACGGAAGGAAGAAGCCTGGAAGCAAACATTCAGCTGGTGCTGAATAACGCGGATATCGGATCGAAAATAGCGATGAACCTGTAAGAAAAAACCGGGACCCTGCGAAACCGCGGAGACGGGCAGGAGAGGTTTTTTGAAGATGGGGGGAACATGAAAATGCAGAACAACAGAAAAAAACGCTTTTCAAAATGGATGGCTGTCCTGCTGGCGGCAGTCATGACGGTGGTCATGATGCCGACGGCGGCACTGGGTGCAGACAGCAGCCTGTCGGAAGATATTGTCATTCTGTTCACCGGAGATGTCCACGGGCAAGCAGATGAGAATCTGGGATATGCCGGTCTGACCGCATACAGGAATGAAAAGATGATCTCCAATAAATATGTGGCAGTGGTGGATGCCGGTGATGCCCTCAGCGGCACCATGCTCGCTTCTGTATCAAAGGGAAGTTATGTGGTGGAAGCCATGAACCTTGCAGGATACACCCTGGCGGTACCCGGCGTCCATGAATTTGATTACGGCGTAAGCCATTTCAGGAATACATTGGCAGCGGATGCGGAGTATCCTTATATCAGCTGCAACTTCGTGTATGCTTTCAACGGTGCCTGTGTATTCAGTCCGTACCGGCTGGTGAACTTTGGAACAAAGCTGGTTGCTTTTATCGGTATCAGTGATCCGCTGACCGCGTCCAAATCCTCCGGGGTCTTCAGCGGCAGCGATGGAAGTTCGGCTTACAGTTTCTGTGACGGAAATAACGGACAGGACCTGTATGAAAAGGTACAGGCAGCCATCGATCAGGCGCAGCAGATCGGCGCAGATTATATCATTGCAGTGGGACATCTGCCATATGCGGATACGGGACTGAGCAGCAGCCCGTACAGTCCGGCTTCCGTCATTAAAAACACCTCCGGCATCCATGCGTTCATTCAGGGTGGTACCCACGATGTCACTGTGGGTGAAAAAGTGACAGACAAGAGCGGAAATACCGTACTGGTTTCCAGCGCCGGAGAAGGCCTCAGCCATATCGGTCAGTTGGTAATCTCCGGGAACAAAACTATTACGGCCTCCATGGTAAACAGCTACAGCCTCCGGGATATTTCCACCAAAGACGGCATTGAGGCATTGAAGACCAGTTACAATGCAGAGCTTTCTGCTGCATTTGCCACCACATCCAGTCGGCTGGAGGCAACCGATACCAGCGGAAACAGA
>JBJESY010000256.1:0-2233 GCA_051883035.1 Anaerovoracaceae bacterium
GATCTCGCCGGCACCCAGAGAGATGCCTTTTTTGATCCATTCCAGGGCGTCCATGCCGGTGTTTTCCCGGCCGCCTTTGGCGAAGACGCAGTAATGTCCGTCTACCCGTTTGGCATCCACAGAGAGGACCACACACTGATCCCCGTATTTTTTTGCAGCTTCGGCAATCAGGGAAGGGTTGCGGATGGCGCCGGAATTGACGCTGACTTTGTCGGCACCGCATTTCAGCACCCGGTCGAAGTCATCCACCGAATTGATGCCGCCGCCTACGGTCAGGGGAATGAAGATGGTCCGTGCCACTTCTGTCAGAATATCCGTGAACAGCCGCCGGCCTTCTGCAGAGGCAGTGATGTCGTAAAACACCAGCTCATCGGCACCGTTGTCGGAATAATATTTACCCAGTTCCACCGGCGAAGAGACATCCGCCAGTCCCTGGAAGTTAACACCCTTGACGACCCGTCCGTTTTTCACGTCCAGGCAGGGGATAATGCGTTTCGTAATCATGCGTCTGCTCCTTTCATTGTTGCTGCCGTGGATGTATCCGCCGCGGCAGCTCCGGTGTCCTGGGTGCTTACAATCCGCACCGCATCTGCCAGATCAATGGCACCGGTGTAGAGGGCTTTGCCCAGAATTGCGCCGTAGAGGTTCATGTCGGCCAGGGCTTTTACATCATCCAGGGTGGAGACGCCGCCGGAGGCCATGATGTCCAGGCTGAACTTTTCAGACAAATCCCGGTAGAGCTGCCGGTTGGTGCCTTTCATAGCGCCGTCTCTGGAAATATCGGTACAGATGATGGTTTTCACGCCGATATCCTCCATGGAGCGGCAGAAGTCTTCACAGGTGATGGAAGTGACCTCTGTCCATCCTTTGATGGCCACCAGGCCGTCCCGGATGTCCACACCAACTGCGATGGCGTCCCGTCCGAACTGACGGATGGCTTCCTCCACGAAGCCCGGCTCGGTGATGGCAGCGGTACCAAGGATCAGCCTGTCCACACCGATGTTCCGGTAGGCATCGATGGTTTCCAGGGACCGGATGCCGCCGCCCAGCTCCGTATACATTCTGGTTTCGCTTACGATTTTTTGAATCATCTGCAGATTCGGTGTGGTGCCCAGCTTGGCGCCTTCCAGATCCACCAGGTGCAGGCAGTCTGCACCTTTGGCCGCAAATTCGGCGGCAAAGCGGGGAGGGTTGTCGCTGTAGACGGTCATCTGGTTATAGTCGCCCTTGAACAGGCGCACCGCACAGCCGTTATAGATGTCGATGGCAGGAAACAGTTTCATGCTTTTCGTTCCTCCTTTCATGCTACAGCTCGCAGAAAGCCTTCAGAATGGAAAGACCCACCTGGCCGCTCTTTTCCGGATGGAACTGGCAGCCGAAAACATTGTCCTTCTGTACGGCAGCGGTCAGCAGCGCACCGTATTCCGTGTCTGCGATGACTGATTCCCTGCAGTCCGTCGCATAAAAGGAATGTACGAAATAGACGCAGTCGCCGTTGTCGATATATTTGAAGATCGGACTCTTTTCGGAACTGCACCGACCGCCCCGGTTCTCCGGGAAAATCAGGTGATTCCAGCCGATGTGAGGAATCTTGTAATCCGAAGGCACCACGCCCTTCATGGAGACCACCCTGCCCGGTACCAGGCCCAGTCCCGGATGAATGCCGTATTCTTCGCCTTCCTCAAACAAAAGCTGCATGCCTAGGCAGATGCCCATCAGGGGTTTGCCGCTGCGGGCTTCAGAAATGACCACCTGATCCAGACCGTTTTCCCGCAGCTTATCCGCCGCATCACCGAACGCGCCCACGCCGGGCAGAAGGATTTTGTCGGATGAACGGAGGATTGCCGGGTCACCGGTGACGGTGACGTCTGCGCCGATGGATTTCAGAGAACTCTGAAGGGAAAAGAGGTTTCCCACGCCGTAATCTACGATGGCAATCATGTTACAGCACCCCCTTGGTGGACGGAATCCGGCCGGCCTGGGAAGGGTCCATGGAAACCGCCTGTTTCATGGTGCGGCCGAAGGCCTTGAAGGCTCCCTCGATGATGTGGTGGGAGTTGGTGCCTGCCAGCTGGCGCAGGTGCAGGGTCATGCTGGATTTTCGGATGAAGGCCAGGAAGAATTCTTCCGTCAGCTGCGTATCAAACGTACCGACTTTTTCAGTCGGGATTTCCAGTCCGTATCCCAGATAGCTTCTGCCGGAGATGTCGGCGGCACAGAGGATCAGGGCCTC
>JBJESY010000257.1:0-2224 GCA_051883035.1 Anaerovoracaceae bacterium
TCACGGCCGCGGATCCGCTGGTTTCAGAACCAGATGGCCGTGATCCCGAGAAAGATGTACTGTGCCGATATCCGAACCATCCTGACCATCATGCGGGCCAAAGAGCAGGGTCATCTGATCGTCCTGTTCCCGGAGGGCCGGCTCACCTGTTTCGGCCATTCGCTGAACCTGACGGAGGGCACTGCGGAGCTGGTAAAGAAGCTGGGTGTGGATGTGTACACCATCACCGGAAACGGTGCATATCTGACTCTGCCGAAATGGGGTAAATCCGGCTTCCGACCGGGACGAATTCAAGTTGACTCTGCACAGCTGCTGAAGGGAGAGGACATCTCATCCATGAGTCTTGCAGAAATTCAGGAAGCCCTGGAGGCCGCCATTTATCACGACGAGGACCAGGTGGCCAGAACACAGATGGCAGGTGTAAATTACCGCTGCAAGGAGCCGGCACTGGGCCTTGACCGTATCCTGTATAAGTGCCCGGTCTGCGGTGCAGAATTACAGACGGAATCCGCCGGTGATACCATCCGCTGCAGGGCCTGCGGCATGGAAGCTCGCCTGGATCCGCAGTATGTACTCCACGGCGGGCCTTTTGACTCCATCAATGCGTGGTACCTGTGGCAGCAGGAGCAGATCGATCTGGACGAGGCACTGGAAAGCGACGTGACCGTATCTGCTGTGGGGGCAGACGGCAACCGTGACTGGTCTGCCGGAAGCGGTCACCTCTGCATGGACCGGGATGCCATCACCTTCTCCGGGCAGGTCTTTGGCCAGCCGCTGGAATTCACCGAAACAACTGCCAATGTGAAGGCACTTCCTGTCTCCGTCGGCAGCCACTTCGATATCTACCACAACAAGGTCATGTACAACATGCATCTGCTGCCGGATCCGCGGATGAATATCAAGTGGGTCGGCTACCTGGACAAACTTCACGGAAATATCCGCACCGCACCGCCTGCGCCGAACGTGCCGAACGCGCCAGACGTGCCGGATGTGCCGACTGAACCGGATGAAAAAAGTTTTACAGACTGTTAACGAATCGGGACGGTGTGATTTAACGTCACTGTGTTAGACTGGCATCAAAGTGAGTAAAAGCGAGTAAATTAAATGACATGAAAAGAATGTGCAGGAGAAATGAAAATGGAAATGAATACATTGGATTTTAATGAAAAGAAGGGGTTCATCTGCGATATGGACGGCGTGCTCTATCACGGCAACCGGATTTTGCCCGGCGTGGCCGAATTCATCCAATGGCTCCATGACGAGAAGAAGGAGTATCTGTTTCTGACCAATAACAGCGGCTACACGCCGCGGGAACTGGATCAGAAGCTTTCCCGCATGGGGCTGGATGTGCCGGAAGAACACTTCTATACCAGCGCCCTGGCTACGGCAGCCTTCCTGAAGGAACAGGCACCAGGCTGCTCTGCCTTCGTGATCGGCGAGGCCGGACTGCTCAATGCCCTCTACGATGCCGGCATCACCATGAATGATGTGAATCCCGATTACGTGGTGGTCGGCGAAGGCCGTTCCTACTCTCTGGATACCCTGACCAAAGCCACCAACCTGGTTCTGAAGGGTGCCAAGCTGATCGGCGCCAATTCCGATGTCTCCGGTCCCATTGAAAACGGCATCGCCCCGGCCTGTCGTGCGCTGGTGTCACCCATCGAAATGGCAACCGGCACCAAAGCCTATTTCTGCGGCAAGCCCAACCCGCTGATGATGCGCACCGGCCTGCGGCTGCTGAACTGCCACTCCGCGGAAGCGGTCATGGTGGGCGACCGGATGGATACCGACGTGATTTCCGGTCTGGAAAGCGGCATGTCCACCGTTCTGGTGCTTTCCGGTGTCTCCACCCGGGCTACTCTGGAAACCTATGCCTACCGTCCTTCCATCGTCCTGGACGGCGTGGGCGATATCGTGAAAATGGCCCGCAGTTCCAAAGGCTGATTGGGACATGCTGTATGGGGTGAAAGAGTGAGACAACTTGGGATTTACTGCATGCAATTCATTATCACGCTGATCATCATTTCTTTTTCTTCCGGACTTGATTCAGCAATCATGATCGTAAGGGCAACCAATGTTGAATCCTCAATTTTCTTTTTCCCGTCTACAAACAACGCATTATTCTTATCCAGAAAATACAAAAACATGGTTGCTGCAATTCTTTTATTTCCATCAAAAAAACTATGATTCTTCGTTACAAAGTATAAAAGATTGGCTGCCTTTT
>JBJESY010000258.1:0-2218 GCA_051883035.1 Anaerovoracaceae bacterium
CCATCCGATTGCAGCACGGCTGACAGAAGTGGCAGAGTCCGGCGACGAGCAGAAGCTGGCAGATTACGCAAAACTGCTGTACGCACAGGCGCGGCTGATTGCAGGGCTTTCTGTGGAAAATCCGACGGAACTGGCAGGGCTGATCTGCGGACTGATGTAGCAGGCAGATGTAACAGGCAGAAGAAAAAATCCCTGAGAGGAAAGCGCGCATGAAGAAAGCAAAGAAGAAACATACGGCATCGACAGCGGGGAAAGGCCTTGCAGTCGGTGCCTGCCTTGCGGCAGCAGCAGCCGGCGGTGTGCTGGCAGGCAGCAGATGGGCCTACAATACGGCGTTCCGCCCGAAGGGAGATCGGGCGGCAGAGCCCCATGCTATGCCGAAGGGAAGACAGTATGATACTTATAAGGATGCAATTTATGAAAACGTGGAACGGGTGCTGAAGGCAGAGTGCGAGGAGGTAGAGATCCGGTCTGCGGACGGACTGCGGCTTTTCGGGCGGTTTTATGCCGGAACAGGGGACTGGATCGGAAAAGAAGACGGCATGAAAAGAACGGACGGCAGCGTGGAAACGGAGAATGGCACGGAAACGGAAGCAGGAAACCGTCCGCTGGCCCTGTTCTTTCATGGATACCGCAGCCCTGCACAGCGGGATGGCTGCGGCGGCTTTCAGATGATGCGTGAAATGGGGATGGATGTGCTGATGGTGGATCAGCGTGCCCATGGAAGAAGTCAGGGAAAGGCCATCACCATGGGGATCAAGGAACAGCAGGACTGTCTGGACTGGATTCAGTACTGTATGAACCGGTTTGGACCGGAGAAGCCGATGATTTTGATTGGAATTTCCATGGGAGCTGCGACAGTACTTCTTGCTGCCGGCCACAGCTTGCCGTCATGTGTAAAAGGGGTCGTGGCGGACTGCGGATATTCTTCGGTGAAGAAAATTATGAAGCAGGAAATCGGGAAGATGGGTCTGCCGGAGGAAGCGGGCTGGCAGCTGGTGAAGCTGGGAGCAAAGCTTTTCGGCGGGTTTGATCCGGAGGACGGCGAAGTGGCAGAGAAGCTGCAGCACTGTCAGATTCCGGTGCTGCTGATTCACGGACAGGAAGACCGGTTTGTTCCTTGCGAAATGAGCATGGAAAACTTCGAATCCATGAATTGTGAGAAGCAGCTGCTGACGGTACCGGGTGCCGGTCACGGCATGAGCTGGTATCTGGATGAAGAGGGGTATCGGAGTGCGGTAAGGGCGTTCTGCGAGCGGGTACTGTAAGAAAAAATCAATGAATGGAAAAAGGACGGAAACGGCAACTGCGCCGAACCCGCCCTTTTTGCTATTATAGAGTAATTCTCATTAAAGAGTGATGTTTTGCTTGAAAATAGCCATGTCATGATAGCCGGCCAGTTCTGCCTTTACATACAGGCCATTCGCAACAGACAGAACATATTGAATGAGCTGCTCCGTCATCTGCGAAAAGTCGGCATCTTCCGTCAGGCTGCCGGCATTGAAGTCAATCCAGTGATCCTTTCTTTCCTGCAGCAGGGAATTGCTGCTGATTTTTACGGTAGGTACCGGAGAGGCAAATGGCGTCCCTCTGCCAGTAGTAAATAATATCAGCTGCGCACCGGCGGCAGCCAGTGCAGTGGAAGAAACCAGATCATTTCCGGGTGCAGTGACGAGATTTAATCCGTTCATTTTTTTTCGCTCTGCATATTCCAGAACATCGATCACAGGGGCATGTCCGGATTTCTGTGTGCAGCCCAGGGATTTGTCTTCCAGCGTAGTGATTCCGCCTGCTTTGTTTCCTGGGGAGGGATTTTCGTAAACCGGCTGCCCATGCCTGGAAAAATACGCCTTGAACCCCTGGACCATTCCTGCTGCTTTCTCAAAGATATCTTGCTTCTGGCACCGGTTCAGAAGTTGTTCCTCTGCACCGAACATTTCCGGGACCTCTGACATGAGGACACTTCCGCCGAATTGGGTGAGCCAGTCTGTAAAATGGCCAACCAGAGGATTGGCTGTAATGCCCGACAAACCATCTGACCCTCCACATTTGACACCGACTGTGAGGCAGGACAGAGGAGCCGGACTCCGTTTAGCCTGTGATGCTGTTTCCGCCAGAGATTGAAGCAATTCCATACCTGCGGAGATTTCATCACTGACATCCTGACAGATCAGACATTTTATCCGGTCAGAATCATAGACTCTGATATATTTCTTTA
>JBJESY010000259.1:0-2212 GCA_051883035.1 Anaerovoracaceae bacterium
AAAGGGTCGGGTTCGTCCCCGTTTCAACCTCAAAAAAATGGAGATTTCCGGCGGAAATCTCCATTTTTTATCCATTAAATTCCATTTCTGCAACAACTTTCTTGCATTTTTACTGTTTCTCCCTGCACGTACCCGACCCTTTTGGCAAAAAACGCCTCAATAAGTACGGGTTTCGGTTGGTGACCAGGTTTTTGGTTGGAGGACCAGGGTTACGGTTGGTGACCAGGGTTTTGGATGAGTCCGCTGCCCCACAGTCCCGCCGTCCTGCCCCACAGTTCCGCCGTCCTGCCCTACAATTCCTTCCACTCTGCCACCTGCAGCATGATGGCGCACTCCATCCGCTTGCGGAACAGCTCGCAGCCGTACTCGTAGACGCCGCGGATGTCGCCGGTGGCGTGATAAGCATTGGCCGCACAGCCGCCGGAGCAGAAAAGCCGTGCCCAGCACTCGTCACATTCCTTCCGGGCGTAAACATTGCACTGGCGGAATTTCTCCTGGGTCTCCAGGTTGGTGACGCCGTCCCAGACATTTCCCATCAGATATGCCTCATCCCCTACGAACTGGTGGCAAGGATACAGGTCGCCCCATGGGGTGACGGCAAAATATTCCGTGCCGCTGCCGCAGCCTGCGATCCGCTTGTGAATGCACGGCCCGTGAGTCAGGTCGATCATATAGTGGTAGAAGGTGATCGGATGACCCTCTTTCTTCCGACGAAGCATGTCTTTGGCCAGAATCTCATACTGCTCAAACAGCACCGGCAGATCTTCCCGGGTCAGTGCGTACGGGTCATCCGGACTGCAGACCACCGGTTCCATGGAAAGCTGAGTGAATCCCAGGTCCGCCAGATGGAAGATATCGTTGGTGAAGTCCGTGTTATTGTGGGTAAAGGTGCCCCGGACATAATAGCCGCTGTCGCCGCGGCGGCGGGCAAATTCCTGAAATTTCAGCACGATCCGGTCGTAGCTTCCATTTCCCTGGTAATCTTTTCGCAGATAATCGTGCACTTCCTTCCGGCCGTCGATGCTCATGACCACATTGTGGCATTCCCGATTGGCAAAATCCATCACCTCGTCATCCACGTCCACGCCGTTGGTGGTCAGGGTGAAGCGGAAGTTCTTGCCGGCCTCTTTTTCAATGCTGCGGGCATACGCCACCGTCTGCTTCACCACTTCAAAATTCATCAGCGGCTCTCCGCCGAAGAAGTCAACCTCTAAATTTACATGGTCACCCGAGTTGGCAACCAGAAAATCCATGGCCTGCTTGGCCACTTCGAAGGCCATGAGGGCCCG
The DNA here is from genome assembly GCA_051883035.1 of Anaerovoracaceae bacterium. Lineage (GTDB taxonomy): Bacteria > Bacillota > Clostridia > Peptostreptococcales > Anaerovoracaceae > RGIG7179. Next base: position 1,290 of record JBJESY010000259.1, read on the forward strand.
CTCGCCGTGGTACTTGCCCTGGCTGGCGAAACAGTACTGGCAGTTCAGGTTGCAGCTGTGAGCCACATGGAGACACAGCGCTTTGATATCCCGGGACCGGTTTTTGAAGTCAAAGGCGATGCCCTTATAGATGTCCTCACTGAACAGTTTTTTCTGCCGCTTCAGTTCTTCGATGTCGGCCAGGCAGTCCCGCAGATCCGCTTCCGTCACATCCGGACGGTCACCGTACTTTTCCAGCATGGCTGCCACGATCTCTTCCGGCGCCGCAGACTCATACATGGCGATCATATCATACGCCACGTCGTCCACCACATGGATGGATCCGGAATATACGTCCAGCACAATGTTATATCCGTTTAATTTATACTGATGTATCACAGGTATGTTTCCTTTCGCATAATTTTTTCCAAATAATTACCGCCTGCATACTGACACAGGCGGTACCGGCTTAATTATTTATTTTCGTTCTCGCAAGCCTGGTTTGCAACACCGCAAGAGGTTTTGCAAGCGGACTGGCAAGAAGTCTGGCATTCGCCGCAGCCACCGTTCTGTGCACTTGCTGCCAGATCACGGGTTTCGATTGTCTCGATACGTTTCATTGGACATGTCCTCCTTTCAAGACAAAATAACGCATATATTATACAATATTTCCCCCATCCGGGTCAATCTTTTCCGACAAAATCTTTTCGCCCGGCTTTGTTCTAATCGTGCTTTATGCCGAACACAGCGCATCTTCTTTTCCCATTTTCTTCACTTCTCTCCATAGCAGGACTGATGCAATTACAGCTGCCATGAGGTCCGCCGCCGGTCCTGCATACATGATCCCATCGATGCCCAGAAACAGCGGAAGTATCACAATCAGCGGAAGCAGGAACAGAATCTGCCGCGTCAGAGAGAGAAATGCACCTTTTATCGGCATGCCG
>JBJESY010000260.1:0-2212 GCA_051883035.1 Anaerovoracaceae bacterium
TCGATACCCTTCAGCGCCACGATGTGAAATCCGAGGATATTGATGTGGCCTGGGTGCCTGGCGCATTTGAAATTCCTCTTATCGCATCCAAAATGGCCAAGACAGGCAAATACGACGCCATCATCTGTCTGGGTGCTGTCATCCGCGGAAATACGTCCCACTATGACTATGTCTGCAGTGAAGTCTCCAAAGGCATCGCACAGGTATCTCTAAACAGCAGCATTCCTGTCATGTTCGGCGTTCTGACTACAGAAAACATCGAGCAGGCCATTGAACGCGCCGGTACGAAAGCTGGCAACAAGGGCAGCGATTGCGCGGAAGGTGCCATCGAAATGGTCAACCTGATCCGTTCCATCGAAGGGTAAGGATATTTTAAGATGAACCTTCTCTTTGATTACGATGGTACGCTCCACGATACAGCCCATATCTACATTCCGGCTTTCCGGCTGGCATACCACACTCTGGTGCAGCGCGGACTTGCCCCGGACCAGGATTTCACCGACGATGAGATCAAAGGATGGCTTGGTTATTCGCCAAAGGAGATGTGGACCACCCTCCTTCCGGATCAGCCATGGAGCAAGCTCATGGATGCCAGTGCCGTGGTTACTGTGGAAATGGTGCGGCGCATTGCAGATGGGCAGGCACGTCTCTTTCCCGGTACGGAAGCGACTCTCCGGCAGCTGAAAACCGACGGACACCATCTGTTCTTCCTCAGCAACTGCAAAAAAGCCTACATGAAGCAGCATCAGTCCACCTTTGATCTGGAACGCTACTTCGAGGATTTTTACTGCAGTGAAGACTATGATTATGCACCCAAATACGAAATCTTTCTCCGGATTCAAAAGGATCATCCCGGTTCCTATGTTATCATCGGAGACCGGTTCCATGACCTGCAGATTGCTGAAAAATACGGGCTGCCAGCCATCGCCTGCAGCTACGGCTATGGCCGGGAGGATGAATTTAGCGGAGCAAATGAAAGAATACAAGACATCCGGGAGCTTCCGGAAGCTATAGGACGCCTGCGATAAGCCGGCGTCCTTTTCTGATGGTACAGACGCTAAATCGCAACCTTTATCTTCCCTGTTTTTCGGTGATACCGGTATACCTGGTTGGACAGCCACTCGGTTTCAGGCACAGAATCCCGGTTCATCTGGGCAACCAGCTGTCGGTAAAATTCCAGTTTTTCGGGTTCTTCCCGGACAATATAAAGTTCATGCATGGAACCCGGCAAGATGTAAATGTTTCCGCCCAGCGTTTCACATGCCGCATTCAGCTGCTCCGGATACAGCATGGCAGCCGCTCCGAACTGTTCACTGTCATTGGTCAGCATAAGCATTTTTCCGTGCGGTTCCTGCAGTATTCTGTGATTCGGGTGCTGCAGTATTTTGCTGCATAGTTCCCTGCAGTCCGCCTCGCAATTTTCCGGGAAGGTTCCCTTGCACGGAAGCAGTTCAATGGTATCTGTCAGCCGGAACGGAAGCACCTGCGGCGTATGTTTATAAGCCCGTTCGAACAGTTCTTCCTCGGTGATCCCCATTGCCTGCAGCAACGAGTGATTGACAATCGCACCTGCCCACTTGCCGTTAGGATCAAAAACCAGGATCCTGCAGATTACGGCCAGATCCTGAAATGGCCGATACGGCACACTTTTCAGAAACACATGATTCCGAAAGCGATTTACCAGCTGCAGAACCACATCGTCCTGAAACTTCAGAAGATCAAATCCTGACTGCTCCACTGCTTCAGGAGACGGTGCGTTTTCAATTCTCGATGCAATCATTCGCAGAATAAAGTCTGCGGAAGCACCCCTCAGAAACATGTTATAATATTCCTGCATATTGAACCTGGGAACTGCAATCAGCTTCCTCTGTTCCGGCGGATATAATGTCAGACAGTCAAAGATCTGATTCACCTTATATTCGGTCTCCATACGCACTTTCCATCCTGCATAACTCTCAGGCAGATAGGACAGAATCCGATTCATCACTTCTTTCCGGAATCTTTCATAGCTGATCATGACATGCCACCTTCCCCGTCTTCACATTCCAATGCCGACTTTGTAATCTGAACCTGTCCGGAATGCATGCGGTAAAAATAAATCTGATCACTGAGCATATCCTCAGGATCATTTCCCATGTGATAGAAATCCCAGAGCATTTTCTGCAGTTCTCTCAGCCGCTGCGGATTCGTTCGTTCCAGGCAGATCTTATCT
>JBJESY010000261.1:0-2208 GCA_051883035.1 Anaerovoracaceae bacterium
TCCAAAGGTAGACAAAATCACAGGGCCGGGAAATGCCTATGTGGCAGAGGCCAAAAAGCAGGTCTTCGGTCAGGTGGCCATCGACATGATTGCCGGCCCAAGCGAAATCCTGGTGGTGGCCGATGGCACCTGCAATCCGGAATATGTGGCCGCCGACATGCTGAGCCAGGCGGAACACGATAAGATGGCCAGCGCCGTGCTGGTAACCGATTCCCAGGCTCTGGCAGAAGCCGTCAGCGCGGAACTGGAACGGCAGCTTTCCCTGCTGCCGCGGGAAGAAATCGCCCGTGCCTCCATCGATGACTACGGCAAGATCATCGTCGCCGATGACCTCCACGCTGCCATCGAAATCGCCAATGAGATCGCACCGGAACACCTGGAACTCTGTGTGGACAACCCGTTTGACTATCTGGATGAGATCCGCCACGCCGGATCGGTGTTCCTGGGAAAGAACTGTCCGGAAGCCCTGGGAGACTACTTTGCAGGACCGAATCACACCCTGCCGACCAGCGGAACCGCCCGCTTCTCCAGCCCGCTGTCCGTGGACGATTTCGTGAAGAAGTACCAGTACAGCTACTACACCCTGGACGCCCTGCAGCAGGTGGCAGAGGATGTGGCCGCCTTCGCGGAATCAGAAGGTCTGACGGCCCACGCCCGCAGCGTCACCGTAAGATGCGGTAAGAAATAATACAGCAAAGGAAAACGACACATGAGCAAGTTTATGAACCCGGCCCTCTCCGGCCTGGAAACCTATACCCCCGGCGAGCAGCCCCAGGATATGAAATACATCAAACTCAATACCAACGAATCCCCTTACCCGCCTTCACCCCAGGTGCTGGCGGCAGTCAATGCGCAGGAGGCCGCCGATCTGCGTCTGTATTCCGATCCGGAAAGCCGGGCACTGAAGCAGGCTCTGGCGGCGCGGTACGGCGTGGAACCGGAGAATGTGTTCCTTTCCAACGGATCCGATGATATTCTCAATTTCGCCTTTCTGGCCTTCGCCGGCGGCGGTCCGGACACCGGCAGAAAAGCATGGTTTCCGGATATCACCTACGGCTTCTACCCGGTGTTCACCGATCTGCACCACATTGATGCCGTGCAGATCCCGCTGAAAGAGGATTTCACCATCGACCCGGCCGACTACTGCAGCCTGGGTGCAGACGGCGGCATGATCTGCATCGCCAACCCCAATGCACCGACCGGTCTGACCCTTTCGCTGAAGCAGATCGAGGGGATTTTGAAAGCAAACCCGGACAAAGTGGTTCTCATCGACGAAGCCTATGTGGACTTCGGTGCCCAGTCCGCCCTTCCGCTGATCCGCCAGTACGAAAACCTGTTAATTGTCCAGACCTTCAGCAAATCCCGTTCCATGGCAGGGGCCCGGCTGGGGTTCGCCTTCGCACAGGCTGCACTGATCGAAGATCTGGAAACCATCAAGTTTTCCACCAACCCATATAACATCAATCGGCTGACCAATGCCGCGGGCATTGCCGCGCTGGCGTCGGATTCCTATTTTTCCGAGAACTGCAGCCGGATCATGGAAACCCGCAGCTGGACCAAAGCTGCGCTGGAGGAACTGGGCTTCACCGTCCTTCCTTCTGCGGCAAACTTCCTCTTCGCCAAGGCTGCCGGTCTCAGCGGCATGGAAGTTTATCAGCAGCTGAAGGCAAAAGGCATTCTGATCCGTCACTTTGAAAAGCCGCGGATTGCAGACTTCAACCGGATCACCATCGGCACCCGGGAAGAGATGGAAACAATGATCGCAGCCCTCAGAGAGATTCTGCAGGCTGCCGGGACCACATCTGAGGAGGTAAAACCATGAGAACCAGTGAAATCATCCGAAATACCAACGAAACACAGATCACCCTGAAGCTGAATCTGGACGGCAGCGGCGTCAGCTGCATCGATACCGGTGTCGGCTTTCTGGATCATATGCTGACACTCTTCGCCCGGCACGGCGGCTTCGACCTGGACGTAACCTGCTGCGGCGATACGGAAGTGGACGATCACCACACCACAGAAGATATCGGCATCTGCCTGGGCATGGCCTTTGCCGAGGCTCTGGGGAACATGGCAGGCATCACCCGCTACGGCCATATCATCCTGCCCATGGACGAAGCCCTGATCCTCTGTGCCGCTGACATCTCCGGCAGAAACTATCTGGGATACGGACTGGAAATCCCCACCGAAAAAGTCGGTACTTTCGAT
>JBJESY010000262.1:0-2207 GCA_051883035.1 Anaerovoracaceae bacterium
CCGACAATCGTACTGTCCATCATTACGATTTCATTCTATGTCATCGGTAATACATTCTCTGATTCTGCAGATCCGAGAAATCACCACTAGGAGGTACGAGATGGAAAAGATGAATAAAGACACAATCCTAAGCGTCGAAGACCTCCAGGTAAAATTTACACTGCGAGGCGCAGTGCTGAATGTACTGCGGGGCATCAGCCTGGACATTCATAAGGGCGAGAGTATTGCCATCGTAGGTGAATCAGGCTCCGGAAAATCCGTATTTACGAAAACCTTCCTGGGCATGCTGGACTCCAACGGCTACATTGACAACGGGACCATCCGGTTCCGCATGGACGATTCCGGCAGCGATGAAAGTATCGTAGATCTGTCCAGGTTCAAGACTGAAAAAGAATGGCTGACGGTTCGCGGTAAGCAGATTGCCATGGTAATGCAGGATCCGATGACCAGCCTGAATCCGCTGAAGACCATCGGACGTCAGCTGGAAGAGACGGTCATGCTGCACCACGATGTCACAAAGGCACAGGCTCATGAACGTGCGGTACAGCTTCTGACCGACGTGGGAATCAATGAGCCGGAACGCCGCTGCAAGCAGTATCCCCATGAATTTTCCGGTGGTATGCGGCAGCGTGTCGTAATTGCCATTGCTTTGGCCTGTGATCCGCGGGTACTGATCTGTGATGAGCCGACTACGGCACTGGATGTAACGATTCAGGCACAGATTCTGCAGCTCATTCGTGATCTGCAGAAAAAGCTGAATCTGACGACAATCTATATCACCCACGACCTGGGCGTGGTAGCGAATGTGGCAGACCGTATTGCGGTTATGTACGCAGGCGATATTATCGAGGTGGGCGGCGTCAATGAAATTTTCTATGATCCGCGTCATCCGTACACCTGGGCGCTTCTCAGTTCCCTGCCGCAGCTTGGGATCAAGGGACAGGATCTGTACTCTATCGTGGGAACGCCTCCGAATCTGCAGCTGGAAATTAAGGGGGACGCGTTTGCACCGCGAAATCCGTATGCATTGAACATTGACTTTGTAAAGCGTCCGCCATTCTTTGACGTGACGCCGACCCATAAGGTCAGAACCTGGCTGATGGATCCCCGTGCTCCGAAACTGGAGCCGCCAGAGGCAGTAAAACGACTTGCAGAAGGGAGGCTGTAACGGTGGCTGTAAACAATAATGAAGATAAGAAGGTTCTGGTTGATGTTAAGAATCTGACCATACAGTTCGGTTCGCACAGGCATCCGTTCACTGCTGTTGACAATGCAAGCTTCCAGATCTATAAAGGGGAAACCTTCGGCCTGGTAGGGGAATCCGGTTCCGGAAAGACCACCATCGGCCGTGCCATCATCCGAATCAATCCGACGGCTGGCGGTGAAATCATTTACGACGGAAAGAAGATCAACGGAAAGATTTCGAAGGAGCTGGATCGGGAAGTAACCCAGAAAATCCAGATGATTTTCCAGGATCCGATGGCCTCCTTAAATGAAAGAGCCAAGGTAGACTATATTGTAGCGGAAGGATTGCTGAACCTGCCGAAAAAACTGACCAAGGAAGAACGCCAGCGTGAGGTTTCCGAAGCGCTCAATTCCGTAGGACTGCTTCCGGAATTCGCAAGCCGGTTCCCGCATGAGTTCTCCGGCGGACAGCGGCAGCGAATCGGCATTGCCAGAGCCATGGTGATGCGGCCGGAGTTCATCATCGCGGATGAGCCGATTTCCGCACTGGATGTATCCATCCGTGCACAGGTGCTGAACCTGATGGCGAAATTCCAGCGGGAATACGATCTGACCTATCTGTTCATTTCCCATGACCTTTCGGTGATGCGTTTCATCTGTGACCGTATCTGCGTCATTCACAAGGGCGTGCTGGTGGAACTGGCGGAAACGGAAGAACTGTTTGCACATCCGACCCACCCGTATACCCAGGCTCTTCTTTCAGCAATTCCAATGCCGGATCCGGTAAAGGAAAAGAAAAAGGTCCTGAAGGTTTACGATCGCTCCTGCCATGATTACAGTGTGGATAAACCGTCCTGGCGTGAAATCCGCCCTTCACATTTCGTATGGGCCAATGACCCGGAATTCGAGAAATATAAAAAAGAGCAGGGTGTAGAATAATGTTCGAACAAAAAAAGCTTTCCGGCAGAGGGCAGGTGTTCGTAAAACAGTGTTAGCCAAATAACACGAAATGAGCATCTGTC
>JBJESY010000263.1:0-2206 GCA_051883035.1 Anaerovoracaceae bacterium
CGCTCTCCTTTCACATAAAACAGCATGATTTCTTCCAAGGTCGGTGCGTCAATGACCAGCTCCGGATATCTCCTTCCGGCCCCCTGCCGGTCGCTCGTCAGCACGCTGCACTGATAATCTTCCATGCGCCATGCTACCATGTCTTCCGGACGAATCTTTGCGAAGTCTGAGCGGCTGCACCGTATCACGCCGTACTGGTACAGCAGCTGGTCCTTCGGCAGGCAGAAGATCAGTTTCCCTTCGTGGAGGAACGCGATGTAGTCTGCGATCTTTTCCAGGTCTGTTGTGATATGGGAGGACAGCAGAATCGCATGGCTTTCGTCCTGCATGAAGTCCAGGAAAATGTCCAGTATGTCGTCCCGCATGACAGGATCCAGGCCCGATGTGGGTTCATCGAGAATCAGCAGGCTGGCATGGTGAGACAGGCCCACTGCCAGATTGAACTTCATCTTCATGCCCTTACTGAAGTCCTTCAGCGGTTTTTTCTGCGGCAGATTGAACTTCCGCATGCAGGTTTCCCACGTCTGATGATCCCAGCTGCGGTAGATGGAGCTGCAGATGGCTTCCGCATGCTTCATGTTCAGATTCAGGCTGAAATGAGGCGTGTCGAAAACCACGCTGATTTTCTCACGGATTCCGTTGGGATCTTCGGCCATCTCCTTTCCGAAAAATTTCACGCTGCCGCTGTCTCTGTGAAGCAGCTCCATGGCCGTCTTAATGGTGGTGGTCTTGCCTGCGCCGTTTTCTCCGATCAGGCCCACCACCGAGCCGGCAGGGACGCTCAGGTCCACATCCTGCAGACTGAAATCGCCGAAGTCCTTCCGCAGACCGCGAATCTCCAGCGCATTTGCTGTATTCGAAATGGTATTCATAAATCTGGATCCTCCTCATAAAACAGTTCCAGCAGTTCCTTCATCTTCTCCAGGCGGATGCCGCATTTCCGTCCGATGTCGGCGGCCTTCGCCAGGTGTTCTTCGGCCATGCGCTGCTGCTCTTCCTGCCAGAAGTCGGAGCCGGCAGCGGAAATGAAGCTGCCCTTTCCCACGGCTGTTTCGATAAAGCCGTCCTTCTGCAGGTCTTCGTAGGCCCGCTGCACCGTGATGACGCTGATGTGAAGGGATTTCGCCAGGGCGCGCATGGAGGGGATGGAGTCCCCCGGCTTCAGGGTGCCGTCCATGACCTGCGCCTTCACCTGCGAGGTGATCTGCTCGTAGATGGGCGTGCTGGATGTATTGCTGATAATGATATCCATTAAATATACCTCCCGGGAAAAACAATAGTGTACTTATTGGATAAGTACACTATATAACATTCATATACACTTGTCAATAGAAAAACTTAATAAAATGCACACTCCCGGCATCCGTACTTTTCCCGGGTCTCTTCGGTGCAGATCATCGGGTAAATCACCAGATTCGGCCGCAGCCGGTCACCCATCAGGGATTTCAGTGCCGCTATCTGGCACAGGGTCCCAACGAACTCCGTATGCTGTCCCGTCTTGGCGCTGCGCATGGTCTGGCGGTAAACCGGCGGCATATCCCGCTTATAATATTCTTCGTTAAACTCATACCAGTCGTCAAAATCCGGCAGATCCACCGGGTTAAACAGCGGGCAGTACAGTCTGCAGGCATTGCATTTATTGCATCCTCGCTCGTCAATGACCGGCAGCAGCCGTCCTTCTTCATTCTCCATCAGCTTCACGCACCGTGCCTTACAGGCCACATCGCAGGCCCCGCAGCCGTTGCAGTTCTTGATATTTTCTATCAGTTGCATTCAATTCCACCTCTTATCATAATCACTTCATTCGTCATCTGTAAAAAAATATGGCAGCCCGATTCTTTCAGGCTACCATATTATCATACTCTATCTGTTACAGTTTTTCAATGACATAATCGGCAAATTCCCGGCAGGTTGCTCCGTCCCTGGTGCCGGTGACCACGACCTTCTTTTCGGTCTCGCCGCACAGAGTCAGCGCCGCAGCCAGCCGGTCCGCCTTCTCCGTCAGGCCGATATGGCGCAGCATCATCTCCGCTGCCTTGAAGATGCTGGACGGGTTGGCGTAGTCCCCCAGGCCTTCTTCGATCATCCGCGGTGCGCTGCCGTGGATGGCTTCAAACATGGCGTAGCGGTCACCGATATTGGCGCTGCCGGCAGTTCCCACGCCGCCCTGAATCTCCGCCGCTTCATCGGTGATGATATCGCCGTA
>JBJESY010000264.1:0-2193 GCA_051883035.1 Anaerovoracaceae bacterium
GGGAGTTTGTGGCTTTCATTTAGTCCTCGCCGCGAAAGCGGCTGCGGGAATCATTCCAGCCACAAATCCCGGACCAAAACTATAGCGTTTCAGCCACAAATCCCGGACCAAACTGTGGTTGGAAGCGGTTGAAATCGTACGACCATAACATCGCCAACAGAACTATAACATTTCAGCCACAAATCCCGGACCTGACTGTGGTTCAGAGCATGGAGGGGAAAATGATTGAGATCATAATTACAGAGAACCAGGGCGGCCAGCGGCTGGACCGGTTCCTGAAAAAATATTTTGATAAGGCGCCCCTGAGTCTGATCTACAAGATGATCCGAAAGGACGTGAAGGTTAACGGGAAACGGAGCACGAAAGAAGCCATGATTCAGGCAGGGGACAGGCTTGCCGTATACCTGAGTGAAGAGGATGCGAAAGCACTGCAGACCCAGAAGAAACGGGTGCGGGCCAAGCGTCAGTTTTCCATCGCCTATGAAGATGAAAATCTTCTTATTGCCGAAAAGCCCTTCGGGCTGCTGACTCACGGCGATAAAACCGAAAAGAAAAACCATCTGGCAAACCAGGTGGTGGATTATCTCATCGAAAAGGGAGAATACAATCCGCGGGCAGACAGAACCTTTGCCCCGGCGCCGGCAGGACGGCTGGACAGAAATACCACCGGTCTGGTCATGTTCGGAAAAAACGCCCCGGCCCTGCAGGAACTGAACCGACTCATCCGGGAAAAGGATGCCATCGGCAAGTATTATCTGACCATCGTATCCGGTCATATGACCCAGCCCCTTCAGCTGCGGGACCGGATGACCAAAGACGAAAAAAAGAACATGATCTCTGTTCTGCCGGAAGCATCCGACGAAGGCAAGCTGATGGAGACCATGGCATGGCCCCTGCAGACGGCACAGCACAATGGGAAATGGTTCACTCTGGTGAAGGTGGAAATCATCACCGGTAGAACCCATCAGATTCGTGCCCACCTTGCCCGGGCAGGCTACCCGGTCATCGGAGATACCAAATATGGCAATCCCGCCGTCAATCGGCAGATGCAGCAGGCATTCGGACTGAATACCCATCTGCTCCATGCGTGGCAGCTGGAATTCCGGGACGCAGCCGGCGCTCTGGCTGAGCTGGCAGGCAAGACCATTGAAGCATCGATTCCGGAACAGTTTGACAGAATAAAAACCAGCCTTTTTGGCAAAAACTAAAGTGATATTGGAGATACATATATGAAAAATGTTTTAGAATGGGTAAAAGAAATCGTCATTGCGGTCATCATTGCGTCAATCATTCTGGCCTTCATCAAACCGATTGTGGTACGTCAGAGTTCCATGGAGCCCACCTTTTACAGCGGCGACTATATCTTCATCAGCAGGCAGGCATACCACCTGTTCGGCGAGCCGGAGCGGGGAGATGTCATCGTTTTCCACACGGACATGAAGGATGAAAACAACAAGGATAAAAATCTGATCAAGCGCATTATCGGCCTTCCGGGCGATACGGTGGAAATCATCGGCGGCTATGTTTACCTCAACGGTCAGATCATCGATGAACCGTATCTGAACGAACCGGGCATCTCCGGTGAAATGGAGGAAATCACTGTGCCGGACGGCAAGCTGTTCGTCATGGGCGACAACCGGGGCGTCAGCCAGGACAGCCGGGATGTGCTGATCGGCTGCATTGATGAAGACCAGATCCTCGGCAAAGTCTTCGTGCGGCTCTACCCGTTCAACAGGATACAAACCTTCTAGGCACTGACCTGCCGGAAGGCGGGAAGGGGTCTTAAAGATGCATTCAATTCGCAAAATCTTTGCGCTCGGGTTTTCGGCACTGCTTGGGGCAGGACTTGGGTTTCTGCTTTCAGCCAGCCTGATGACAGCGGAAGTTTCAGGCAGTGACATGCTGCCGTCGCTGGAGCCGGGCGAGAAGGTACTGGTGCTTCGCAGCGCATTCGTGGACGCATATGCACCCGGAGAACTGGTGCTCTATCAGGCACCGTATTATACCGCAGATGCCGGCGATGACCTGCTGATACGCCGCATTACCGGAATCCGGGGAAGCTGGATTCGTCTGGACTGCGATGCACGGACCACGCGGAACCGGGAAGTGCTGGCAAAGCAGGAGGAACTGCTGGGAAGAGTCATTTTTTCTTTCGGCGGTTTGTAACCTTTTGCCTTCGAAAATCGAGTTATT
>JBJESY010000265.1:0-11452 GCA_051883035.1 Anaerovoracaceae bacterium
TTTTTTCCAAAAACTAAAAATAAAGCTTGATTATTTGACACGTATATTATATAATATTAGACTGCCACACAAAGTAATTTGTTAAGAATATAAGGAGTGATAAAGATGCCAAAACCTATACAAGTAGGTAGAAAAGAGCGTATGACATTCGCCAAGATCAATGAAGTATGCGAAATGCCGAACCTGATTGAGCTGCAGACGAAATCTTATGACTGGTTCATCAAAGAAGGTCTGAGAGAAGTTTTTGAAGACATCTCCCCGATCAAGGACTATGCAGACAATCTGGTTCTGGAATTCATTGATTATTCTCTCACCGATGCTCCGAAATATGAGCAGGAAGAGTGCAAAGAACGGGATGTAACATACGCTGCTCCACTTAAAGTTAAAGTTCGACTGATTAACAAAGAAACCGGAGAAGTGAAGGAACAGGAGGTTTTCATGGGAGATTTCCATCTGATGACCGAAAAGGGCACCTTCATCTACAACGGCGCGGAACGTGTTATCGTAACCCAGCTGGTTCGTTCTCCGGGACCGTACTACGATGTAACTGTAGACAAATCCAACAACAAGCTGTTCTCCACCACCATCATTCCAAACCGGGGTGCATGGCTGGAATATGAAACCGACTCCAATGAGATCATTTCCGTTCGTGTGGACCGTACCAGAAAGCAGCCGGTAACCACCCTGCTGCGTGCGCTGGGATTTGGTTCCAACCAGGAGATCATCGACATCTTCGGCGAAGACAGCCGTCTGATGAAGACTCTGGAAAAGGATACTGCGTCCAACTACGAAGAAGGTCTGAAGGAAATTTACAAGAAGCTGAGACCGACGGAACCGCCGACGGTGGAAAGTGCCAAGTCTCTGCTGAATTCCCTGTTCTTTGACCCGAAGAGGTATGACCTGGCCAAGGTGGGAAGATATAAATATAATAAGAAGCTTGGTTTATCAAACAGAATTGCAGGCGTAGTGGCAGCCGATGATGTAATTGATCCGAACACCGGAGAAATCCTGGTGGAAAAGGATCAGAAGATTGACAGAGCTCTGGCACAGCAGATCGAAAACGCTGGCGTGGAATATATCTATGCTTATGCGCTGGACAAGGAAAAAGAAGGACAGATTACGAAAGTAATCGGCAACCGCTTTGTTGACCTGGCGGCTTATGTGGACTTCGACACCACAGGGCTGAAGGTGGCTGACAAGGTATTTTATCCTGTTCTGAAAGAAATCCTGGAATCCTGCAGTACCGAGGAAGAACTGAAAGCGATGCTGACGGCAAGGAAACACGACCTGTCCCCGAAGCATATCATCATGGAAGACATCATCGCATCCGTAAGTTATATCCTGAACTTGAACTATGGCATCGGCTCAGTTGACGATATAGACCATCTGGGAAACAGAAGACTGAGAACGGTAGGAGAACTTCTCCAGAACCAGTTCCGTATCGGTCTGGCCAGAATGGAACGAGTCGTAAAGGAAAGAATGACCATTCAGGACATCGATGTTACGACTCCGCAGGCGCTGATGAATATTCGTCCGGTGACGGCAGCCATCAAGGAATTCTTCGGAAGTTCCCAGCTGTCCCAGTTTATGGACCAGAATAATCCGCTGGCAGAACTGACTCATAAAAGAAGACTTTCTGCTCTGGGTCCAGGCGGTCTGTCCAGAGAGAGAGCGGGCTTCGAAGTGCGAGATGTACACCACTCCCACTACGGAAGAATGTGCCCGATTGAGACACCGGAAGGTCCGAACATCGGCCTGATCGGTTCCCTGACCACCTATGGTGTGATCAACCAGTACGGCTTCATCGAAACGCCGTATCGTCTGGTAGATAAGGAAACCCATGTGGTTACCGATGAAATTCATTATCTGACGGCGGACGAAGAAGAAATGATGATCGTGGCTCAGGCCAACGAGCCGCTGGACAGCGAAGGTCACTTCGTCAATGCCAAGGTGGCTTCCCGTGGTGAACACGGTGAAATCGCTCTGGTTCCGAGAGAACATATCGATTATATGGACGTATCACCGAAGCAGGTAGTATCCGTGGCAACTGCCATGATTCCGTTCCTGGAAAACGACGACGCCAACCGCGCCCTGATGGGTTCCAACATGCAGCGTCAGGCCGTACCTCTGCTGGTTGCAGAAGCGCCGATCGTCGGAACCGGTATGGAATACAAGGCCGCGAGAGACTCCGGTGTAGTGATTCTGGCCAAGAATACCGGTACAGTAGAATACGTGGATGCGGATAAGATTGTGATCCGCAGAGACGCAGATAACGGTACCGATTCCTATAAACTGCTGAAATTCAAGCGTTCCAACCAGGGAACCTGCATCAACCAGCGCCCGATTGTAAGCCACGGCGAGCACATTGAGGCAGGCGAAGTCATCGCCGACGGTCCGTCTACGGATCTGGGCGAAATCGCACTGGGTAAGAACCTTCTCATCGGCTTCATGACCTGGGAAGGCTACAACTACGAGGACGCTATCATTCTGAATGAACGTCTTCTCATGGAAGACGTGCTGACTTCCCTCCATATCGAAGAATATGAAGCGGAAGCCCGTGACACCAAGCTGGGGCCGGAAGAAATCACCAGAGACATTCCGAACGTGGGTGAAGACGCACTGCGGGATCTGGATGAGGAAGGCATCATCCGTATCGGTGCAGAAGTAAACTCTTCTGATATTCTGGTAGGTAAGGTTACGCCGAAGGGCGAAACGGAGCTGACCGCAGAAGAAAGACTGCTGCGGGCAATCTTCGGTGAAAAGGCCAGAGAAGTGCGGGATACATCCCTGCGCGTTCCTCACGGCGAAACCGGTATCATCGTGGACGTGAAGATTTTCTCCAGAGAAAACGGAGATGAACTGCCGCCAGGTGTAAACAAGCTGGTTCGCTGCTATATCGCCACCAAGCGTAAGATCAACGTGGGCGACAAGATGGCCGGACGTCACGGAAACAAGGGTGTTATTTCCAGAATTCTGCCGGAAGAGGATATGCCGTTCATGGATAACGGTCAGCCGCTGCAGGTAATGCTGAATCCTCTGGGTGTACCTTCCCGAATGAATGTCGGACAGGTACTGGAGGTACATCTGGGTCTGGCCGCCAAGAAGAAGGGCTGGTATATCTCCACGCCGGTATTCGATGGCGCCAACGAAAAAGATATCATGGAACTGCTGGGCGAATGCGGATATCCGAAGACCGGAAAACTCCGTCTGAGAGACGGACGAACCGGTGAATTCTTCGATAATCCGGTTACCGTAGGCTACATGTATATGCTGAAGCTCCACCATCTGGTAGACGATAAGATCCATGCCAGAAGTACCGGTCCGTACTCCATGGTAACGCAGCAGCCTCTGGGCGGTAAAGCACAGTTCGGCGGACAGCGTTTCGGTGAAATGGAAGTATGGGCACTGGAAGCATACGGTGCAGCTTATACTCTGCAGGAAATCCTGACCGTCAAGTCCGACGATATCGTGGGCCGTGTGAAGACCTACGAAGCCATCGTCAAGGGCGAAAACATTCCGAAGCCGGGCATTCCGGAGTCCTTCAAGGTACTCATCAAGGAAATGCAGGCACTGGGTCTGGACGTGAAGGTTCTGTCTGAAAACGATGAAGAAATCCAGTTCAGAGATGCCGGCGACATGGATGACGATATCACAGGTATCGAAAGCATCATGGACATCGAAGAAGAACTGGAAAGTGATGAAAAGCTCTTTGAAGCGGGCTATTCGGAAGCAGGTCCGGAGGAAGACGAATTCGGCGACGATCCGTTCGACGTGGAACCGACCGATGAGGATCTGCGGTTTGTGGAAGATTTCAGAGAAGAGTAATAGAAAGGGGAGGGACTCCTTTGAACAATAACGTGAACAATGATTATGAATTAAATAATTTCGAGTCAATACAGATTAATCTGGCTTCTCCGGAAAAGATTCTGGAATGGTCCCACGGTGAAGTAACCAAGCCGGAAACCATCAACTACAGAACCCTGAAGCCGGAACGGGATGGTCTGTACTGTGAACGGATTTTCGGGCCGACCAAGGACTGGGAATGTCACTGCGGTAAGTACAAACGGATCCGCTACAAGGGCATCGTCTGCGACCGTTGCGGTGTAGAAGTGACCAAGGCCAAGGTGAGAAGAGAGAGAATGGGACACATCAAACTGGCTGCGCCGGTTTCCCACATCTGGTACTTCAAGGGTATTCCTTCCAGAATGGGTCTGTGCCTGGACATCACGCCGAGAAACCTGGAAAAAGTTCTGTACTTTGCGGCATATATCGTAACCGATCCGGGAAACACGGATCTGAGCTACAAGCAGATTCTGACTGAGCAGGAATACCGGCAGTATAAAGAACAGCCGGGAAATGAATTCAAGGCTGGCATGGGTGCGGAAACCATCAAGGAACTGCTGGAGCAGATCGACCTGGAGGAACTGTCTGCAGATCTGAGAGCCAAGCTGAAGGATGCATCCGGGCAGAAAAAGGTAAGAATCGTAAGACGTCTGGAAGTCATCGAAGCACTGCGTCTGTCCGGAAACCGCCCGGAATGGATGGTGATGGATGTGATTCCGGTGATTCCGCCGGATCTGCGTCCGATGGTACAGCTGGACGGCGGCCGGTTCGCCACCTCTGACCTGAATGACCTGTACAGAAGAGTCATCAACCGGAATAACCGTCTGAACCGCCTGCTGGAACTGGGCGCACCGGACATCATCGTAAGAAATGAAAAGAGAATGCTGCAGGAAGCAGTGGACTCTCTGATTGATAACGGACGCCGCGGCCGGGCAGTGACCGGTCCGGGATCCCGTCCTCTGAAATCCCTGTCCGACATGCTGAAGGGGAAACAGGGTCGTTTCAGACAGAATCTGCTGGGTAAGCGTGTTGACTACTCCGGCCGTTCTGTAATCGTCGTCGGACCGGAACTGAAATTCTATCAGTGCGGTCTGCCGAAGAAGATGGCGCTGGAACTGTTCAAGCCGTTCATCATGAAGGAGCTGGTGGAACAGGGTTATGCACACAACATCAAGAGTGCAAAGCGCATGGTGGAAAAAGTCAGACCGGAAGTCTGGGATGTGCTGGAAGGCGTTATCAAAGAACATCCGGTTATGCTGAACCGTGCACCGACCCTGCACCGTCTGGGTATTCAGGCCTTCGAGCCGGTACTGGTGGAAGGTAAGGCAATCAAGCTGCACCCGCTGGTATGTACCGCATTCAACGCCGACTTCGACGGTGACCAGATGGCCGTTCACGTACCTCTGTCCGTAGAGGCTCAGGCTGAGGCCAGATTCCTCATGCTTTCCAGCAATAACATTCTGGCACCGAAAGATGGTTCCCCGATCACGACGCCGACACAGGATATGATCCTGGGAAGCTATTACCTGACCCATCCGGGTGTTCCGGAAAGAAACACCTATGCAGAAAAGGGTGACGGCAAAGTCTTCACCGATCTGGACGAAATGCTCATGGCATACCAGACCGGTGTAGTGGGCATCCACGCCAAAGTAAAAGTAAGAATGTATAAAGAAGGGGACACCACCGGCAGACTGGTGGAATCTACCGTAGGCCGCTTCATCTTCAACCAGGAGATCCCGCAGGATCTGGGATTCGTAGATCGTGAAACCGATCCGTATTCCCTGGAAGTTGACTTCCTCTGCGACAAGAAGAAGCTGGGCAAGATCATTGATAAATGTTACCGCAAGCACGGAAATACCGGTACTGTCATCATGCTGGACTACATCAAGTCTATGGGTTACAAGTACTCCACCAAGGCTGCGGTGACCATCAGCGTCAGCGACATGGAAATTCCGGAAAACAAATGGGATATCGTCGCTGCAGCAGAAGCAGAAGTTGATAAATACGAAAAGGCATACAGAATGGGCTTCATGTCCAACCAGGAGCGGTATGAGCAGATCATCAAGATCTGGTCCAAGGCAACAGACGATGTAGCAGATGCTCTGATGGATTCTCTGGATTCTATGAACAACCTGTTCATCATGGCCAACTCCGGTGCTCGAGGCAGTAAGAACCAGATCCGTCAGGTCGGCGGTATGCGTGGACTGATGGCCAATGCAACCGGTAAGACCGTAGAAATTCCTATCAAGTCCAACTTCCGTGAAGGCCTGTCCATTCTGGAATACTTCATTTCCTCCAATGGTGCCCGTAAGGGTCTGGCCGATACGGCTCTGCGTACTGCCGACTCCGGTTACCTGACCCGTCGTCTGGTCGACGTATCTCATAACGTCATCGTAAGAGAATTCGACTGCGGCACCGACGAAGGTGTGGAAGTCAGAGCGTTCACCGACGGCAAGGAAGTCATCGAACCGCTGAAGCAGAGAATCATAGGCAGAGTTGCTCTGCTGGATGTGACCGACCCGCAGACCGGCGAAGTCATCGTGGAGCAGAATGAAGAAATCAGCGAAGCGGCTGCCGACCGGATTGAGGAAGCCGGCATCGAAAGCGTAGCCATTCGTGCAGTCATGACCTGCCACAGCAGAACCGGTATCTGTGCGAAGTGCTACGGAAGAAACCTGGCAACCGGTGAAGAAGTGAACATCGGCGAAGCAGTGGGTATCACCGCTGCCCAGTCCATCGGTGAACCGGGTACCCAGCTGACCATGCGTACGTTCCATACAGGCGGCGTAGCCGGCGGCGACATTACCCAGGGTCTTCCGAGAGTTGAGGAACTGTTCGAGGCCAGAAAGCCGAAGGGTCTTGCAGAGATCTGCGAAGGCGACGGCGTGGTGGTATCCATCGAGGCCAGAAAGGACAATAAGACCCAGGTCATCGTCCGGGAAGAGCAGGAAGACAGAGAATATATCATCCCTTACGGCGCACGTCTGAATGTAAAGGTGGGAGATCAGGTGTATGCCGGCGGTCAGATTACCAGAGGTCCGCTGAATCCGCATGACATTCTCCGTCTGAACGACGTGGAAGGCGTGTACCAGTACCTCCTGAAGGAAGTACAGAGAGTATACAAGCAGCAGGGTGTAGATATCAACGATAAACATATCGAAGTTATCGTAAGCCAGATGCTGTCCAAATACAAGATCGAAGATGCCGGCGATACGGACCTGCTTCCGGGCGGACTGTACGGCAAGTATGAGATCGAAGAGGCCAACCAGGCTGCTGCTGAAAAGGACGGCGAGCCGTGCGTAGCAAAACGTGTTCTCCTGGGTATCACCAAGGCGTCACTGGCTACCAACTCCTTCCTGTCCGCAGCCTCCTTCCAGGAAACCACCAGAGTACTTACCGATGCAGCCATCAAGGGTAAGAACGACAAGCTGATGGGCCTGAAAGAAAATGTAATCATCGGTAAGCTGATTCCTGCCGGCACCGGCATGAAGCGGTATAAGAACATCGATATCGATTACGGTGTCAATGCCGAGATTATGGAAAACTACGCACGCCAGCAGGAACTGGAAGCGCAGATGCTGGAAGAAGAGTATGAAGGCTATGCAGAAGAAGGCGGCGAGGAAGCAGAGGATGCAGTGATCTTTGAAGAAGGCACTTTCGAAGAGATGGATCCACTGGAAAGAGCTGCCGCAGAAGATGCTGCAGAAGCTGAACCGGCAGGAGAGGAACCTGCCGGAGATATGCCGGAAATCGTTGAGCTGGATTAGAAATAATACATTGACAGACTTGACTGTTTCGTGGTAGAATAATTTTTGGCTTTGAGTTTTGCCGACCTGATGTATCAGGTCGGCTTAGCTTGAGTATAATAAAAACATTCCATGAGGAAAGGAGAAAAAAGGATGCCTACTATCAATCAATTAGTACGTCAGGGTAGAACCAGTGCTGTAAAGAAATCCACAGCACCAGCTCTGAACAAGGGAATGAACTCCCTGAGAAGAGTTGCAACTGACACAAACTCCCCGCAGAAGAGAGGCGTTTGCACATCAGTGAAGACGGTTACTCCTAAGAAGCCGAACTCCGCTCTGAGAAAAGTAGCAAGAGTTAAGCTGACCAACGGTATTGAAGTAACTGCTTATATCCCTGGTATCGGTCACAACCTGCAGGAACACAGCGTTGTACTGATCAGAGGCGGCAGAGTAAAGGACTTACCAGGTGTAAGATACCACATCATCAGAGGTACTCTGGATACTGCCGGCGTAAACAACAGACTTCAGGCACGTTCCAAGTATGGTGCCAAGAGACCTAAGGCTGCAAAGGCTAAGAAATAGGACCATTTAATTTTTCGGGAAAAATAGTAGCGCCCTTTTATTCAGATAATATATAGTGTGCGCTCGCGGCCCTGTCGGCTGTCTCCTTTCGGAGCGCAGGCCCTGCGGTCGAGTACCCCGTCACCAGACACTGACAGAGCATTGTAATTGCCGGCTCTGCCAGAGTAATCCCCGGCTCTGCGGATTTTGCGGGGCGGAGGGTGAAGGAATTGTGCAATTAGAAATCTAAGTATTGCGCAGGCAGCTTCGCACTAGATAAGACAGAAGCAGAAGCTGCTGGCGAGGAGGGAAGAGAAGTGTCAAGAAAAGGTAATATACCAAAGAGAGAAGTTCTTCCAGATCCAGTTTACGGAAGTGTTGCAGTCGCTAAGCTGATCAACAGCATCATGCTGGACGGCAAGAAGGGTGTAGCACAGAACATCGTGTATGGTGCTTTCGACATGATCCAGGCACAGACCGGTGAAGAACCGCTGGAAGTATTTGAAAAGGCATTGAACAACATCATGCCTGTTCTGGAAGTAAAAGCAAAGAGAATCGGTGGTGCAAACTACCAGGTTCCGGTAGAAGTAAGAGCTGAAAGAAGACAGACTCTGGGCTTAAGATGGCTGACCAAGTACACAAGAGCCAGAGGCGAAAAGACCATGGCTGAAAGACTGGCCAAGGAACTGATGGATGCAGCAAACAACACCGGTGCATCCGTAAAGAAGAAAGAAGATACCCACAAGATGGCAGATGCGAACAAGGCATTCGCACACTTCAGATGGTAATTGGAGGTTAATATGCCAAGACAATTTCCTTTAGAGAAGACTAGAAATATTGGTATCATGGCCCACATCGATGCTGGTAAAACCACCACGACGGAGCGTATCCTGTTCTACACAGGTAAGACGCACAAGATTGGTGAAACCCACGATGGATCCGCTACCATGGACTGGATGGAGCAGGAACAGGAACGTGGTATCACGATTACTTCCGCTGCAACCACTGCACAGTGGAAGGGTATCAAAATCAATATCATCGACACCCCGGGACACGTTGACTTCACCGTAGAAGTAGAAAGATCCCTGCGTGTACTGGACGGTTCTGTAACCGTACTGTGCGCAAAGGGCGGTGTGGAACCGCAGTCTGAAACTGTATGGAGACAGGCTGACAAGTACGGCGTTCCAAGAATGGTCTATGTAAACAAGATGGACATCATGGGTGCAAACTTCTTCAGAGTCGTTGATATGATCAAGGACAGACTGAAGGCAAACGCAGTGCCTATCCAGCTGCCGATCGGTGCAGAAGATTCCTTCGTTGGAATTATCGACCTGGTTACCATGAAGGCAGAAATCTACAAGGATGAGTTGGGTAAGGAATTTGAGATTACCGACATTCCGGCTGACATGATGGATCTGGCGCAGGAATGGAGAGAAAAACTCCTCGAATCCGTCTGCGAAACCGATGAAGAACTGATGATGATGTTCCTGGAAGGCGATGAGCCATCCATCGAACAGATCAAGGCAACCATCAGAAAGGAAACCATCGCCAACAGAATGGTTCCGGTTCTGTGTGGTTCTTCCTACAGAAACAAGGGCGTTCAGATGATGCTGGATGCTGTGGTTGACTATATGCCGTCTCCGGTTGATATCCCGGCAATCAAGGGTATTAATCCTGAAACGGAAGAAGAAGACGAAAGAAAGGCAAGCGACAGCGAGCCGTTCTCCGCTCTGGCATTCAAGATCATGGCTGACCCGTTCGTCGGTAAGCTGGCATTCTTCAGAGTATACTCCGGTACCCTGACTTCCGGTTCTTACGTATATAACTCCGTAAAGGGCAAGAAGGAAAGAATCGGCCGTATTCTGCAGATGCATGCAAACAAGAGAGAAGAAATCAGCGAAGTATTCGCAGGTGATATCGCTGCAGCAGTAGGCTTAAAGGATACCACCACCGGTGATACCCTGTGCGACCAGGATCACGAAATCATTCTGGAATCCATGGAATTCCCGGATCCTGTAATTGAAATCGCCATCGAACCGAAGACCAAAGCTGGTCAGGAAAAGATGGGTATCGCACTGGCCAAGCTGGCAGAAGAAGACCCTACGTTCAAGACTTATACCAATGAAGAAACCGGTCAGACCATCACCGCCGGCATGGGCGAACTTCACCTGGAAATCATCGTAGACAGACTGATGCGTGAATTCAAGGTGGAAGCGAACGTTGGTAAGCCGCAGGTTTCCTACAAAGAAACCATCACCGGTACTGCAGATGTGGACAACAAGTACGCAAAACAGTCTGGTGGTCGTGGTCAGTACGGTCACGTTAAGATCCGTGTTTACCCGAGAGAAGCCGGTTCCGGATTTGAATTCAAGAACTCCATCGTGGGTGGTGCAATTCCGAAGGAATACATTCCGAAGATCGAAGAAGGTATCCGTGAAGCGATGGAAAACGGTCCAATCGCCGGCTATCAGGTAGTAGACGTTGGTGTGGAACTGTATGATGGTTCCTACCACGAAGTCGACTCCTCTGAAATGGCGTTCAAGATCGCCGCTTCTATGGCATTCAGAGAAGCTATGAAAAAGGCGAAACCGGTTCTGCTGGAACCAATCTTCAAGGTAGAAGTTACAGTTCCGGAAGAATACATGGGCGACGTAATCGGCGACATCTCTTCCAGAAGAGGAAGAATCGAAGGCTCCGACATGAACCTGGGCGCTGTTGCAGTAAGAGGTATGGTTCCACTGTCCGAAATGTTCGGATATGCGACCGACCTGCGTTCCAAGACCCAGGGCCGCGGCGTTTATGTAATGCAGATGGACCACTTCGAAAAATTACCGGACAATCTGGTAGAAAAACTGAACAAATAACAAATGATATAAACCATCATGCCGGTTTTGTCAGAGCATGACCGGCATCCTGAAATTTATGGAGGATTAATAAAATGGCAAAACAGAAGTTTGAAAGAACCAAACCGCATATTAACATCGGTACCATCGGACACGTTGACCATGGTAAGACCACTCTGACCGCTGCAATCACCAAGACTCTGTTCGAGAGATATCAGCTGGGCCAGAAGGTAGACTTCGACCAGATCGATAAGGCTCCGGAAGAAAGAGAAAGAGGTATCACCATTTCTACTGCACACGTAGAATATGAAACTCCGAACAGACACTACGCACACGTAGACTGCCCGGGACACGCTGACTATGTAAAGAACATGATCACCGGTGCTGCACAGATGGATGGTGCAATCCTGGTAGTAGCAGCAACTGACGGTCCTATGCCGCAGACCAGAGAACACATCC
>JBJESY010000266.1:0-2184 GCA_051883035.1 Anaerovoracaceae bacterium
GCGTGTGGCCATCGCCATCGCCCTGGCCAGCAATCCTGCCCTGCTCATCGCCGATGAACCCACCACAGCGCTGGATCTTCGTACCCAGAATCAGATCATGGAACTGCTCCAGTCTCTGGTCCGGCAGAATCCGGACAGAGCCATGCTCTTTGTGACTCATGACCTGGGCCTGGCAGAAAAGCTGGCCGACCGAATCGTTGTCATGAAGGACGGCCAGATTGTGGAGGAAGGATCCACCGAAAAGATTTTCTCCGAGCCGTGCCATGATTACACGAAAAAGCTGCTGGGCTTCGCCGCTTACGGAAAAGGAACCAGTCACCATCACGGTCACCTGGGGGATCCGGCCGATGGAACCTGCTGGAGAACAGATCAGTGTGACGGCCGGCCGCTGGTTACCGTCAGCCATTTGACGAAAGCCTTTCCGCTGGGAAAGCAGCAGGTCAGAACGGTGCTGAAGGATTTCAGCATGAACATCTATAAAGGAGAAGTCGTAGGGCTGGTGGGGGATTCCGGCTGCGGCAAGTCCACCCTGGCCCGGTGCCTCATGGGCATCTATCGCCCGGAAGCGGGGGAGATCTGGTTTGAAGAGGGCTGCAGGAAGCAGATGATCTTTCAGGATTCGGCGTCGGCCTTCAATCCCCGCATGACCCTGGAGCAGATCATCGCAGAGCCCCTGACCATCGAATCCCTTCGGCAGAAGAAAAAACCGGGAGAACGGATTTTGCAAAGAAAAGAGAGTGTGCGGGAAAAAGTCCTGAAAATGATGGACCAGGTGGGCCTGCCGCGGGAACTGGCGCAGCGCCATCCCTATGACGTTTCCGGGGGACAGCGGCAGCGTGCGGCCATTGCCCGGGCACTGATCACGGACCCGGATTTTCTCATTGCGGATGAGCCCATCGCCTCACTGGACGTGTCCATGCAGTCCCAGATCATCCACCTGCTGAAGCAGCTCCATGACCAGCGGCAGCTGACCCTGCTGCTCATCGCCCACGATCTGCCCATGGTGGAACATATCAGCGACCGGGTGGTAAAATTGTTTTGATTTTGCAACAAGAATGTTTCGCATAGACAACGGCAGACCGCAGAATGCCGATGCAAAGTTCTTTTTTTCTGGCTTTTTTTGTGGTATAGTGGGAGTATAAATATTGAAACAGACCGAGAAGGAGGACACCTATGGAATTCAAAAGAATCGGAAGTACCGCAGAAGCGGAAGCCAGAAACACAGCGGAGATTGCGGCAGAATATAAGGAAGCAAAGAAATTCGGAAAAGTACGGGTGGGAAAAGACCATGTTTTTTTCAGCGGACTTTTTACCACGGAATATGCGGCAGCAGACGACATAAAATGGATCTATAAGCGGCAGGAGGACAGCCAGACTTCCGTATGCTGCGGGCAGGCAACCTTTGAGACGTACTTTCTGATGGCCCAGCTGGCAGACGGTACGGTGAAAAAGCACCGGGTGGAAGCAGCAGAGGAGCTGAAGGGTGCCATGGAAGCCATCGCTGCTCTAAATGTCTCGGTGGATGTGGGATTCACACCGGAGCTGAAAGAAAAGTACGGCTGTCAGCAGACAAATGACGGAAAATAAAGTGAAGATTAATCTGTTTTTAATTTTTCTTTCCTTTTAGATTAATTTTCCAGCGGTAAGATGTAATCACAAAAGGGGGAAACCCGGAAAGGAAGAGAAAAATGGATCAGTTAGAAAAAGTTGAAAAAATCAGAGAAAAAACAGGTGTCACTTACGAAGAAGCAAAAGCTGCTCTGGAGGCTGCAGGGGGAGATGTGCTGGATGCACTGGTATATCTGGAGAGCAAAGGCAAGATCAAGGAACCGGAAGTTTCGGTCTATACGACGGAAGCTGGGAAGGATTCCTCCGAGGAATTCCGGCAGGCCGCCAAGCGCTATGACGATGCGTCCAGAGAAACCTTCGGCGATCAGGTTCGCAAGTTCATGAAGTGGTGCGGCCGCATGATTCAGAAGGGCTGCGAGAATTTCTTCATCGTGGAGAGAAAACAGGAAGAAATGGTTACCATGCCGGTCATCGTGCTGATTCTGCTGCTCTGCTTTGCATTCTGGATCGTACTGCCGCTGATGATCGTGGGCCTGTTCTGCGGCTTCCGGTATCACTTTAAAGGCGCCATCACCAGATCCGTGGATGTGAACTATGCCTGTGACAAGGCTGCGG
>JBJESY010000267.1:0-2172 GCA_051883035.1 Anaerovoracaceae bacterium
GCCCCTTTCCATCGCCCCCTGCAATGAGTATGATATTCTTTTCAATGGCCCGCAGCGCTGTCACCGTGGCGTCCACGTTGGTTCCCTTGGAGTCGTTATAATATTTTACGCCGTCGATTTCTCCGGAGAACTCAATTCTGTGTGCCACGCCGCCGAATTCCCGCAGCGTCTTCGCAATCACCTCAGGATCAATGCCGGCGAAATAGCAGATGGCCGCCGCTGCCAGTGCGTTTTCCACATTGTGGCCGCCGATGATATGCAGCTCATCCGCACGGCAGAAGGTGACCAGTTCACCCGCCTCATTCTTCAGAACCAGCCATCCGTCCTTCACGAAGGCACCGAACTCCAGCTCTTCCCGCCGGCTGAACGGAACGATCTTCGCCTTGCATCCATACTGCTCTGCCAGGGCATAGCACTGCTTGTCGTCGTAATTCAGCACGCAGTAGCCGGAAGCGTCCTGATTGGCAAACACCTTCGCCTTGGCTTCTCCGTAACCTTCCATGGTGTGATGGCGGTTCAGATGATCCGGCGTCAGATTCAGGATTGCGGAAACCACCGGCTTGAAATACCGGGTGGTCTGCAGCTGGAAGCTACTGGTTTCCGTCACCAGCCAGTCGTCTTCATCTGCATCCAGCGCTTTGGAAATCACCGCCACGCCGATGTTCCCCACCACATGATTGCTGCGTCCGGACGCCTTGAAAATCTCTCCGGTCAGCGTGGTGGTCGTGGTCTTACCGTTGGTTCCCGTAATGGCGATGAAATGGCCGCGGGCGATCCGGTAGGCAATTTCCAGTTCACCGATGATTTCCACCCCTTCCTCTTCCGCTTCCCGGATAAACGGCAGCTCCGGATTGACGCCCGGGCTCAGAATCATCATGTCAAACTGGCTCATATCCTCCGGCACAGTACCCAGATACAGTCCCAGATTCTCTCCTCCCAGCGAACCGGTCAGGAAGTTGATCAGCTGACCATCCACCTGGTCCGGCGATTTGGAATCCTGCACGGAAACCTCTGCGCCCAGCTTCAGCATGGCCTGAATGGCTGCGATCCCGGATTTTCCCAGTCCGACCACCAGTACGTGTTTACCTTTTATGTTCTTTATATTCATGTTTTCCATCCGAATCACCTCGATTTTAAATATTCATAATCAGAATGGCCAGCAGGCAGAAGAGCAGCGTCAGGCCCCAGAACATGGCCACCACTTTCCGCTCACTCATGCCGCAGAGCTCGAAATGATGGTGCAGCGGCGCCATCTTGAACACCCGCTTGCCGGTTTTTTTGAATACTGCCACCTGAATGACCACCGACAGGGCCTCCATCACATAGATCAGTCCTGCAACGGCCAGCAGAAATTCCATTTTCATCATGACGGCACCGGCAGCAAGGGCCCCGCCCAGCGCCATGGAACCGGTATCGCCCATGAAGATCTTCGCCGGATTCCGGTTATACATGAGAAATCCCAGGCAGCCGCCGGCGATCCCGCCGAAGAACAGCACTTCTCCGTTGAAGCCGAAAACCATGCCGCCGATGACCATGAAGAAGGCGACCAGCGCAGTCACGCCGGAAGCCAGCCCATCCAGACCGTCGGTCAGGTTCACCGCATTGCTCATGGCAACCATGACGAAAACGACAAACGGCACATAGAGCCATCCGAAATCCACGTATACATCAAACAGCGGGATCCAGACTTCCGTACCGCCGCCTGCCATGCCGCCGGAAAAATATGCGGCATACACAGCGAAGGCCAGGGAAAATGCCAGCTGCATAATAATCTTCTGTTTCGGGTTCAGACCCAGATTATTCTTTTTGATGGCCTTTTCGTAATCGTCGATGAAGCCGATCAGGGCGAAAAGCACCATGACTGCCATGGGAACCAGAATCTGGTGGCTCATGGTCCCGTTGGCCAGATTCACCAGCAGTGCGGAAATCACTGCGCCGGTGATGATGGCGATGCCGCCCATGCTTGGCGTTCCCGTTTTTTTCAGATGTGACTGCGGCCCCTCTTCCCGGACATACTGCTGAAACTGCTTCTTTTTCAGAAAGGGGATCAGCTTTCCCGTGACAAAGCCGCTGATCACCCATGCGATGACTAACGTAAATAGTGCAAAAATAAGGGGTGTATACATTTTTCTTTCTTACTCCTGTTCTTTATCCTCAAAGATTTTTTTCACG
>JBJESY010000268.1:0-2168 GCA_051883035.1 Anaerovoracaceae bacterium
AGAATAGAAACCATTACGCCCTGATACAGCATATCCACTCCCAAACCGCCGGAAAAAATCCCGTCAGTAGTCTTTCGAGGTTTGCGCTTCATGATATCTGCTTCCGGCTTTTCCATGCCAAGTGCCAACGCCGGGAAGCAATCTGTTACCAGATTGATCCACAGAAGATGTACCGGATGGAGAATGGTAAAGCCCAGCAGGGTGGCCATGAAAATACTGATCACTTCGCTCATGTTGGAAGCAAGCAGAAACTGAATGGATTTTCGGATGTTGTCGTAAATCCGCCTTCCTTCCGAAACCGCACCGACAATCGTAGCAAAGTTATCATCTGCCAGAACCATATCCGCCACGTTTTTCGTCACATCGGTGCCGGTAATTCCCATACCGACGCCGATATCTGCCGACTTGATACTTGGTGCGTCATTGACCCCGTCCCCTGTCATGGCTGTCACATATCCAAGCTTTTTCCATGTGTTGACGATCCGCACCTTATGTTCCGGCTGTACACGGGCATAGACTCCAATGTGGCGAATCTCCCTTTCAAATTCCGCATCGCTCATTTCGTCCAGCATGGCACCGGTGATTGCACGCTTCTCCTCATTCAGGATGCCCAGTTCTCTTCCAATGGCTGCCGCGGTATCCACATGATCCCCTGTGATCATGACCGGGGTGATGCCTGCACTGTTGCATTCCTCAATGGCAGCCTTTACCTCCGGTCTTACCGGGTCGATCATTCCAACCAATCCGATGAAGCAGAGATCATGTTCCACTCCCTCGGCGGTAAACTCCGTCGGCATGGAATCATAGCAGGCAGCCGATGCCATCAGCACACGCAGCGCCCGCTCTGCCATTTCCCGATTGGCTGCAAGAATGGCTTCCCGGTCTGCATCAGTCATTTCAGCAGGTTCCCCGTTTTTCAGAATACGGGTACACTTTTTCAGAACCTCATCCGGTGCCCCTTTCGTATATTGAATAAATTTCCCTTCTGACACATTTTCATGGATCGTGGACATCATTTTCCGGCTGCTGTCGAAAGGCACTTCACCCACCCGCGGCATCCGGCTTTCTATTTCATTTTTATCCAGATTCAGCTGATACGCATAGTTTACCAGTGCACATTCTGTCGGCTCCCCTGTGGCCTGCGTATCTCCCGGTTCGATCTTTGCATCACTGCACAGTGCCATCGCCGTGGCAAGAAGTGCTTCATCCTCACCATAATGCTTCACCACAGTCATCTTGTTCTGGGTCAGAGTTCCTGTCTTGTCAGAACAGATAATCTGTGCGCATCCAAGAGTTTCCACTGCGGTCAACTTGCGGATGATGGCATTTCTCCGGCTCATGTTTGTGACACCCATGGACAGTACAATGGTTACCACTGCAACCAGCCCTTCCGGAATTGCCGCTACAGCCAGGCTGACTGCGATCATAAAAGTATCCAGCAGCACCGGTCCGTTTATTGCATCCGCCCGAAGCAGGCTGACAGCGAAAATCACCACGCAGATTGTAAGAACCAGAACCGTGAGGATTTTGGAAAGCTGCGCCAGCTTCAACTGCAGCGGTGTCTTGCCTTCCTCGGCGTTTGCCAGTGCATCGGCGATTTTTCCCATTTCCGTCTGCATCCCTGTGGCAGTAATCACTGCACTGCCTCTGCCGTACACCACGGTACTTCCCATATATACCATATTTTTTCGGTCGCCCAGCGGCACATCCTTCCCGTCACCCAGGGTCAACATTTCTTCCGTTTTTTCAACCGGAACGCTTTCCCCGGTGAGGGCTGCTTCCTCTATTTTCATGCTTGCGCACTGGATAATGCGGCCATCCGCAGGAACAGCATCTCCTGCCTCCAGAATTACCACATCGCCGGGTACCAGATCTTCACTTTTCACCGAAATCATCTTTCCGTCCCGCAGTACTTTGCTAGTGGCTGCAGCCATCTCCTGCAGCGCCTCAATGGCCTTTTCCGCTTTGCTTTCCTGATAAACGCCCAGAACCGCGTTGATGAGGACGACTGCCAGAATAATGATCACGTCCGCGAAACTCTCCCCTGCATAAAACGAAGTTACGCCGGAGATCACTGCTGCCGCAATCAGAATCAGAATCATAGGATCCGCCATCTGCGCAAGGAACCGATGGAACAGGGATTCTCTTTCCGCTTCCTGCAGTTTGTT
>JBJESY010000269.1:0-2162 GCA_051883035.1 Anaerovoracaceae bacterium
CGGTGGTCGTCGTTCCACGTCCTTAGGTCGTACTTTGGTTCATGCTCGCCCCATTTTACGACGTTCAGTTCCAGCGACCATGTTCCCCGCCTGGAGATCACCGCAATCTGATCTATGATCTTGAATTCCATCTGTGCCTCCTATATTCTTGCTGTCAGCTGCTCCATGACGGTCCGGAGTGCGGCTTTCATGTTTTCGGCCAGCTGTCCGTCTACCTTCTGGGCGCAGGAGAGGCATTTCAGGAAGCTTGCCTGCAGCTGGTCGCTGTGGACCTTGAACTCGGCAACCTCCTGAGAGTTTTCCTGCAGTCTCTGCAGGCGGTCGATTTCTTCGGCGGCCTGCCGGTTGCTCTCGATGAGCAGGCGATTATCCTCCTCGAACTTCGTATTTGCTTTTTCGACTGCAAACTGCGCCGCTTCTTCGGCGGCTTTCTTCTTCTCGGCTTCCAGGTTTTCCTGCAGCTTCCGGATTTCTTCTTTCTCCTTCTCTGCTTTCTTCTTTTCCTTCTCGGCGGCGGCCCGGGCCTTTTCCAGCTCTGCCTGCAGGCGTGCGATCTCTTTTTCGGATTCCTCGGACTTTGCCGGTGCTTCCTTGTAGATCTGGATTTCGGCTTCCAGCTCCTTAATCTGTTTTTCTGCTTCCACGAGTTTATCCCCTGCAGCATCCAGCTGGTCCGCTGTTTCCTCTCCTTTCGCTTTCAACCCTGCGTTCTCTTCCTTCAGACGGCGGATCTCTTCCTTGAATTCTCTGGCAGACATTTCTGCTGTTTCCGGGTTTTTTATCATCTCTTCTGCCACTTCTTCCGGTGCACCTAAAAGTTCCCAAACCTTTGAAATTCCAATATCCGCAAACGTTTGCGTTTTTGCGAAAATGCTGTTTTCATCTTCCAGCTTTGCGGCCAATTTCATCATATTGTTGGCCTTCCGAAGTGAAAACTGCAGGTTAGATTTTGCCCAGTCTTCCCACTGGCCGTGGGCCAGCCGGCTCTTGATGACATTCAGACGCTGGCCAGCCTGGGCGGCCATCATCAGGCCTAGATTCCCGATGGCTTCCATCTGATTCCATAGGGTGTTTGCCTCGGCGGCCAGCTCTTCTGTCGATTTTTCCGACAGATCGGTGATTTCGGTGTATTCCACATCGATGACTTCGTTCATGCTGCTTTTCCTTTCTTCTTTTTCATTACAACGGTTTCGTGCCAGAGCGTGACGAAGGCTTCGACTTCCTTTGTCATACTGCAGTTATGGTCTCCCCGGCACTGGACAATCTCTCCTTTCGGGCTCAGCTCCAGCGTATAATACGGCAAATCCGGATCGGACGTTTTTCGGATAAACAGAATCGCAGATTTCCCGTCGCAGACTCTGTCTGCGTATGTCCGGACGCAGTGGGAGAGTGCTTTGCTTTCGCCGCAAAGCTCACCGATGGATTTTGCCGGACGAATCAGGAGATTTCCGTCCGTGAATTCCGGTTGATTGTATATTTTCTGCATTCCAAGCTCGAATTCCTTCTGCCGGATGTGGTCTTTCGCAACCTCCACGGCAGCAGATGTCTTCTTGTGGGCTTCCTGCAGGTTTTCCGGGAACAGAATCTTTTTCTTCTTCATGTCATATCCCAGCTTACTGCATTCCTCCAGATAGTCTTTGTAATCACGCAGATGCGCCTTCTCCTGTGCGTCAATGTAGTCCAGTGCTTTTTCGATTGGCACATACCTTACAATGGACTGGATTTGTTCCTCGACGTTATACCCTGCCAGATGTTTCATTTTATCGAAATCTATGTGCCACCCCATCTTTTTGGCGAACTTGTATCTTTCCAGCATCCAGACTTCTCCGCCGGCATCCCGGAACTCCCGCAGCTCCCTGCTGTTTAGCTTCAGAATCTTTCTGAGGTCTGTTGCCCGCCAGTTGATTGCTCTACAGCCGTCATGCAGCCTTGCTGCGACTACTTTGTGGAATCCGGCCTTCTCCAACAGTTCTATGCTCTGGTACTTCAGAAAGTAGTGCATGTAGCGGATCAGTCCGTATGGATCCAGCGGGTCTTTATATCCCAAGCGCGTCATGTCCTTATTGGCGTATCTGAGATCCGTACCCGTCCCGCCGATCACGCTGGTATGCGTCACGGTTTTCTGGTATTTCGGAACTTTGTAGTAGTTCCATAGCCCGGCT
>JBJESY010000270.1:0-2158 GCA_051883035.1 Anaerovoracaceae bacterium
AATAAGCAAAGGAGATATTACTATGACTTTATCAGCAAAAATCGCATTCACTATCGCTTTCATTCTGAGCATCGCAATCCCGTTTGGTGTATTCGCTTCCGGCGAAAAAACCAGAGGCCGTTATAAAACTGCACTGGGCATCAACGCACTCCTGTTTGTAGGTACCCTTCTGGTCACCGGAGGCATGATCTTCACCGGCAATGCAGCCGCTGCGGAAACTGCTGCTGCTGTCAATCCTTCTGCCGGCTGGGGTTACCTTGCCGCTGCACTTTCCACCGGTATGTCCTGCATCGGCGGCGGTATTGCCGTATCTGCAGCAGCCAGTGCCGCACTGGGCGCTATCAGTGAAGATAGCTCCATCCTTGGTAAATCCCTCATCTTCGTAGGTCTTGCCGAAGGTGTATGCCTGTACGGACTGATCATCTCCTTCATGATCCTCGGTAAGCTGTAATCCTATGAAAATGTATCTGATCAGCGACAACATCGACACCTGGACGGGCATGCGCCTGGCCGGTGTGGATGGCTGTGTCGTCCATGAAAAAGAAGAATTGAAAGCAGCCTTTGATAAAGTCCTGGCCGACAGGGAGATCGGAATCGTACTGCTGACCGAGAAATTCGGCAGAGATTTTCCGGAACTGGTAAACGAAATCAAACTGGCCCATTCGCAGCCTCTTTTTGTAGAGATTCCCGATCGCCACGGAACCGGCCGCAAGCCGGACTTTATCACATCCTACGTAAATGAAGCCATTGGATTAAAGTTATAAGGAAAGCAGGTGACCCACATTGACTACTGACGAGAAATTAAAGCATTTCCTGGATACCTGTATGGAAGACGCACGCACCCGCAGCAGCCGGATGCTGGACGAATACATGTCCGCTCTGGAAAAAAATCTGGAAGAACACAAGGCAGATGCGAAGCGGCGTGCCGAGATGCAGGTTCGCCAGGAGACAGAAAATATCGAGCGTGAGATCAACAAAAACCTTTCCATTGAACAGATTGATCTGAAACGCATGATCGGACAGAAACAGGAAGAACTGAAGGATAAATTATTTGTAGAACTGAAGGACATGCTGGAGCATTTTATGGGAACCAGAGAGTATCTGCTTCTTCTGGAGCGCCAGATCGAAAAGGCCGTGACATTTGCCGGCAAGGATGAAATCATCATCTATCTGGATCCGGTCGACGAAGACAAGATCCGCCGCCTGGCCCTGCACCACGGAAATGCTGACCTGCGCATCAGCGAATATTCCTTCAACGGCGGATGCCGCGCGGTCATCCCGTCACGCCACATTCTGATCGACAATTCCTTCCAGACAAGACTGGAAGAAGCACGGGAAAACTTTCATTTTGATTTAAGCCTTACAGAAGGAGGTCGCACAAATGGCTAAGACAGGTATTATCTACGGCATCAACGGCCCGATCGTCCATCTGAAGGGAGACGCCGGATTTATGATGAACGAGATGGTCTATGTCGGCAGGGAAAATCTGGTCGGTGAAGTGATCGGCCTGACCTCCGACGACACCATCATCCAGGTATATGAAGAAACTGCCGGCATCAAACCCGGTGAAATCGTAACCGGCACCGGAGCTCCGGTATCCGTCACTCTGGCTCCGGGCATCCTGACCAATATCTTTGACGGCATCGAACGGCCCCTGAGCGAGATCGCCAAAACAGGCGGTGCCTACATCAACCGCGGTGTCAGCGTGGATTCGCTGGATACCCGCAGAAAATGGAAAACGCACATGACCGTAAAAAAGGGCGACCGCGTCTTCGGCGGAACCATCATCGCAGAGGTTCCGGAGACTCCGGCCATCGTCCACAAGGTTATGATTCCCCCTGATAAAGAGGGATACGTATTGAGCGTCGTGGAGGATGGGGAATATACGATCAGTGACCCGATCCTGACCCTGCAGCTTCCGGACGGAACCGAAGAAGCCATCACCATGACTCAGAAATGGCCGATCCGTACTGCCCGCCCGACTGCCAGACGCTTCTCCGCATCACAGCCGCTGATCACCGGACAGCGAATCCTGGACACCCTGTTTCCGCTCGCCAAAGGAGGCACAGCTGCCATTCCGGGCGGATTCGGCACCGGCAAGACCATGACCCAGCATCAGATCGCAAAATGGTCGGATGCCAACATCATTATCTATATC